>NZHJ01000024.1 GCA_002691265.1 Flavobacteriaceae bacterium
CGACCGACCATCTTGGATTCATAATTTGGTTAGTTGGATAATAATAAATACTTCCACCAGTTTCAGGAATCGTGTATGGCAGCCCCATTAAGTCAACATTTCTTGGTGTGAAAAATACATTACCAAAAGTTGACCAATTATCAGCATTACCTCTTGATGCAGCAACTGGAGGTGAAGAAAATGATGTATTGCTATAATTAATAGAACCTTGAACTGTAAACTTATTGGAAAGTTCAGCTCTACCACCAATAGATAGATTATTTCTTCTTAGACTATTTCCTGGTGTAAAACCTTCTTCGTCAAGATGACTGTAATTTAAATTGTATGAAACTTTTCCATCATCTGCTGCGCCTCTAATGTTAATAGATGTATTAGAAACACCACCAGATCTAAAGAAGTTTTCAACACTTTTGTAAGGTCTCCACTCATATCTTTGTCCAGTGTATTCATTGTTAAATGTGTTGTTACCACCTAATAAGTTATTAAGAAAGTCAGATGATCCATAGGGATGTTCAACTGTAGGAACACCATCGCCAAGATCTACAATAGTACCAGCAGGATCGTTCTCCCATCCGTCAACTCCACCTCTTTCGAAAGCAGGTCCCCAATTACTGTAGTACCATCCAAAAGACTGGTCAAATCCACCACCATATCTGTTCTGATAATTAGGCATAGATGCGATTTCGTTTACAAAATATGACTGATTAACAGTTATTTCTGTTTTCTTAGGGCCTTTGGACTTTAATGACCCAGATTTTGTTGTAATAACAATTACACCATTTTTACCAGCAGATCCGTAAAGAGTTGCTGCTGCAAGTCCTTTAAGAACATTTACACTTTCAATGGAATTTGGGTCTAAATCTAAAAATCTACTAGAACCTAAATTACCACTAAGGAAACTTCCTTGTGAGTTTGTTTCAGTACTGTAAGGTACACCATCAACGACAAAAAGTGCCTGGTTATTACCATTAATAGAAGTATAACCTCTAATAACAACATTTGTTGCAGATCCAGAAGTACCAGACTGACTGGTAATGTTAACACCTGATGCTTTTCCAGAAAGTACTCTGGCAACATCACCTTCGGTTCTTTGTTCCAACTCTTCACCAGAAACCTCACTAACAGCATAACCCAGAGCTTTTCTTTCTCTTGAAATACCTTGTGCAGTTACTACTACTTCTTCTAATTGTGCAACGTCTTCACTTATTGTAACATTAATTGTGTCGGAGGATCCAACTGTTCTTGTTTCAGTTGTATATCCAACATAACTAAATGTCAAAACTGTCCCCTCGTCAACCATGATGCTATAGTTACCATCAAAGTCAGATTGAGTTCCAGAAGATGTGCCTTGCACAATAATGTTTACTCCGGCTACAGGCATTCCTGACTCATCAGAAACAGTTCCTGAAACCGCTTTGTCTTGTGCAAATGCTACTGCACAAAAGAACGCCAATAATAGCGTTAAAATTCCATTAAACTTTGTTTTCATTTTAATTATATTTGAATTAGTCCAAAGACAAAAATCATAAATTAATGTTAATAAAACAAAATTAAATTGTAAAATTTTAAGGTTTTTTTAATATTGTATCAGTTGAACATCAAAAAAAAGTGGTAAAAATCACATTAATTTTTGCATTTTTTAGATTAAATGAATTTCCCCAATTATTTCCCTTTGAATAATTTATAGATATTACCCCATTTTCTGTAACTGTAGAAAATCCTATTCCACCAGAGTATATATCCTGATCCAAATCTAAAATACTATTTGTGTAATTAGCTATGTCAAAAATGCTATATACATATAGGGTTTCGTTTAAATAGAAATTAAGATTGGTGGCTAAAAGTGTATATCCATCTGCAAATATACTGTTGTTGTCAAAACCTCTGATAGATTCTGACCCTCCAAATCTTATCAATTCGTTATTAACTAAATTTTCTGAATTAATTTTTTCTTTAGTAATTAACGATTGTAATTTAAACCTTTCAGAAAAATCAAATTTTTTACCTAATTCTAATTTGTATCTAGTTAAACGGGTTTCGTTATTTAACTGAATTTTTTTTCCTGATCCAATTTTGACCAATAATTTAAATTTTTCCGAGATTAATTTGTCATTTGAATCTGCAATAAAATATTCTGATGAAATATTAAATAATTTACTATTAAAATCTTCTACAAATTGAGTTTGAGCAATAGAATTTGATTTATTTTTTTGAAAACCTAATCCAACCTTGACATTTTTCAAATTTAACTCAATATCAATCGAATTCTCATTTGAGGTGAAAGAACTATCTTTTTGGATTAAATTTAAAGAATATTTTAGGTTGAATGGCGAGCCTAAAAAATACGGAAAAATGAAATTTGAATTTAATGATCTGTCTTGATTTTTTTGAGATTTAAAATCAAAGTTTATTTTCTCTCCGGAGTTAAATGTATTAATAATACTTATTTTAGCATAACCTTGAATATTTATTTTTCCCGAGTTTTCATCTGAATCAAAGCTTATAAAACCGTCAAACGAATTTCTTCTAATTTTTTCTAAATACAAATATAGAGAGGTTGAGTCGTTTGTAAATAAAATTTCAGGTTCCCTGATGTTTCTTGCAAAATTTGTATTATCTATCAACTTCGACTGTTTTGTAGCTTTATCTATGTCAAAAAATCTATTTTTGTTGATTTTAAAAATGTTATTAGTGAAATTAGCTGGAAAATCTTCATAACCCTTTACAATAATTTTATCTAAATATCTTCTTGAGCCATAATCAATGTTTAGATTTGATCTTATAATGGATGATTGACTTAATTCATGATTTTTAAAGCTAACTTTTGCAAAAGGAAATCCTTTTTTAGAAAGTTTTTTTGAAATTTCTCTTGCAATAATGTCGGTTTCGTCAATTTTTATTAATCCTGCCTCAGATTTGTAAGAGCTCAGAATACTTTTAACTAGCTCATCAAATTTAGCCTCATTTATAATTTGTAAATATTTTATTTTTTGGTTTTTTTCAATTTCAACATTAAAATTTAAGGAATCAATCATAAGAAAGGACTTTACTATTGCATTAATATTACCTGTTTTTTTCAAAGAGATTAGCGAGTCTTCAATCTCCAAAACCAAATCCTTGTAAGTTTCAAAATTTTTAATTTTATTTTTAGTTGTAGTACTCCCAACATAATTCAATTTATATTCTTGAGAGAATAAAATATTGAGTGTCAAGATAAAATGAATGAAAAATAATATTGATTTCATCTAATTTTTTCTAAAATTCATCTGATAAAATGAACGTTAATTAATTGATTTTAATATAATTAATAAATTTTTTTTTAAAAAGTCAGAAAATTTAAGATGTAACATTTGAATAATTGATTTTAATTTTTAACTTTGCGCGCCTCTTAAAATGAGAGGTAAAAAAAAATATATTTTACAATATGCCAACTATATCNCAATTAGTAAGAAAAGGAAGAGCCAAAATTACGAAGAAAAGTAAATCTGCGGCCCTTAGTTCTTGTCCTCAAAGAAGAGGTGTTTGTACACGTGTATATACAACCACTCCAAAGAAGCCAAATTCGGCCATGAGAAAAGTTGCCAGAGTTAGATTAACCAACGGAAATGAGGTTAATGCATACATCCCTGGTGAAGGACACAATTTACAAGAACATTCAATCGTACTGGTTAGAGGTGGTAGAGTTAAGGATCTTCCAGGAGTAAGATATCATATTATCAGAGGAGCATTAGATACCGCTGGTGTTGAGGGTAGAACTCAGAGAAGATCTAAGTATGGTGCTAAAAGACCAAAAAAATAATTTCAGAACAATATGAGAAAAAAGCAGGCAAAAAAGCGTCCCTTACTACCAGATTCAAAGTTTAATGATAAGCTTGTTACAAGATTTGTTAACATGATGATGTGGAGTGGTAAAAAGTCTGTTGCCTTCAGAATTTTTTATGATGCAATTGATGTTGTAGAAACTAAGAAGACTGATGAAGAAAAATCAGCTTTAGATGTTTGGAAAGATGCGTTGTCAAATGTTATGCCTCATGTTGAGGTCAGAAGTAGAAGAGTTGGTGGAGCTACATTTCAAATCCCAAGTCCTATTAGATCTGACAGAAAAATTTCAATAGCCATGAAATGGTTAATCAATTATTCAAGAAAGAGAAATGAAAAATCAATGGCACAAAAGCTTGCAGCAGAAATATTAGCTGCTGCAAAAGAAGAAGGAGCTGCTGTTAAGAAAAAAGTTGATACACATAAGATGGCAGAAGCAAATAAAGCATTTTCACACTTTAGATTTTAATATAGCATGGCTAGAGATTTAAGATATACAAGAAATATTGGTATTGCTGCTCACATTGATGCAGGAAAGACTACTACAACTGAAAGAATTCTTTATTACACAGGTGTTTCACACAAAATTGGTGAGGTACATGATGGTGCTGCTACAATGGATTGGATGGAGCAAGAGCAGGAAAGAGGTATCACTATTACATCAGCTGCAACCACTTGTACATGGGATTTTCCAACAGATAACGGTAAAAAAACTGCTGATTCTAAAGGATATCACTTTAATATAATTGATACTCCTGGTCACGTAGATTTTACTGTTGAAGTAAACAGGTCACTTCGTGTTTTAGATGGTCTCGTTTTTCTGTTTAGTGCTGTTGATGGTGTTGAGCCTCAATCAGAAACAAACTGGAGACTAGCTGATAATTATAAAGTTCCAAGAATTGGTTTTGTAAATAAAATGGATAGGCAAGGATCTAATTTCCAGATGGTTTGTAACCAGGTTAAGGAAATGTTAGGGTCAAATGCTGTTCAGATTGTATTACCTATTGGTGAGGAAGCTGATTTTAAAGGAATTGTCGATCTAATCAAAAATAGAGCTATAATCTGGCATGAGGATTCTATGGGATCAACATTTGATATTGTTGATATTCCAGAAAACCTTAAAGAAGAAGCTAAAAAATATAGAGGTTTATTAATCGAAGAGGTTGCTTCTTATGATGATANCCTTTTAGAAAAGTATATGGAAGATGAAGAATCTATTACTGAAGAAGAAATTCACAGTGCATTGCGTGCTGCTGTAATGGATATGGCTATTATTCCAATGATTTGTGGATCAGCNTTTAAAAATAAAGGAGTTCAATTTTTATTAGATGCTGTATGTAGATATTTACCCTCACCTGTTGATAAGGAGGCTATTGTTGGTATTAATCCAGATAATAGTGAAGAGATTTCAAGAAAACCATCTATTGATGAGCCTTTTGCTGCTCTAGCATTTAAAATTGCTACTGATCCTTTTGTTGGCAGACTTGCATTTTTCAGAGTTTATTCTGGAAAATTAGATGCTGGATCATATGTTCTAAACAACAGATCCGGAAAAAAAGAAAGGATTTCAAGAATCTATCAAATGCATTCTAATAAACAAAATGCTATCGATGTGATCGAAGCTGGTGATATTGGTGCTGCTGTTGGATTTAAAGATATTAAAACTGGTGATAGTTTAACAGCTGAAAAATCNCCTATTGTTCTTGAAAGTATGGATTTCCCTGATCCTGTTATTGGNATTGCTGTTGAGGCTAAAACCAAAGCAGATGTTGACAAATTGGGAATGGCCTTAGCTAAATTGTCAGAAGAGGATCCAACTTTTACAGTCAGAACTGATGAANCTTCTGGTCAAACCATAATTTCTGGTATGGGAGAGCTTCACTTAGATATTATTGTTGACAGATTAAAAAGAGAGTTTAAGGTAGAGGTTAATGAAGGTGAGCCAATGGTTGAATATAAAGAAGCCATTACTCTTAAGGCTGATCATCGTGAGGTTTATAAAAAACAATCCGGTGGTAGAGGTAAATTTGCGGATATTGCATTTACTGTTGAACCTGCTGAAGAAGGAAAACCAGGTCTAGAGTTTGTTTCCAATATAAAAGGTGGGAATGTTCCTAAAGAATTTATCCCATCTGTTGAAAAAGGATTTAAAATGGCAATGCAAAATGGCCCATTGGCTGGATACGAAGTAGATTCAATGAAAGTAACTTTAAATGATGGTTCTTATCATGATGTCGATTCTGATCAATTGTCGTTTGAGTTAGCTGCAAAAATTGGATTTAAAAATGCAGCCAAACTTGCAAAATTTGTGATTATGGAGCCTATTATGAAGCTAGAGGTTTTAACACCAGAAGAGAATATGGGTGATATAGTAGGAGATTTAAATAGAAGAAGAGGTCAGGTTAATGATATGGGTGATCGTGCTGGATCTAAGGTTGTTAAGGCCGATGTTCCATTATCAGAAATGTTTGGTTATGTAACATCATTAAGAACACTTTCATCTGGTAGAGCTACATCTACTATGGAGTTTTCACATTATGCCGCGACACCTTCTAATGTTTCTGAAGAGGTAATTAAAAAAGCTAATGGATCAACTGATTCTTAACAAATATTAATAATGAGTCAAAAAATTAGAATAAAATTAAAGTCTTATGATCACAGTTTAGTAGATAATTCTGCTGAAAAGATTGTTAAGACCGTAAAAAGTACTGGTGCTGTTGTTACAGGTCCTATACCTCTACCAACACATAAAAAACTTTTTACAGTTTTAAGATCACCTCATGTAAATAAAAAGTCAAGAGAGCAATTTCAATTAAGTTCATATAAAAGATTACTTGATATTTATAGTACATCTTCTAAAACAATTGATGCTCTAATGAAGTTAGAATTGCCGAGTGGTGTTGAAGTTGAAATTAAGGTATAAATCATACCTGCCAGTTTAGGCTGGTTTAAAATGTCCGGAGCGTTTCGCGAAGGAAAAATGGAGAAAAATAATTTAGGGTTAAATTATTTTGACCCTAATTTTTTTAAAANAATAAATGAAAAAANAATAATATGTCTGGGTTAATAGGAAAAAAAATAGGAATGACCAGTATTTTCGACGAAAGTGGAAAGAATATTCCATGTACTGTCATTGANGCTGGNCCTTGTGTAGTTACCCAAGTCAGAACTGACGAAGTTGATGGATATAGTGCTATTCAACTAGGTTTCGATGACAAGACAGAGAAAAGTACNACCAAGGCNGCTAAAGGNCATGCNAAAAAAGCNGGNACAGCAGTNAAAACTANGGTTGTAGAGTTTCAAGGTTTTGATCAGGATCTGAAATTGGGAGANACAGTTAGTGTAGATCACTTTGAAGAAGGTGAATTTGTNGATGTTTCTGGTATTTCAAAAGGNAAAGGTTTTCAAGGTGTTGTAAAACGTCACGGATTTGCTGGAGTNGGACAAGCTACTCANGGNCAGCATAATAGATTAAGAGCNCCTGGTTCAATTGGTGCAGCTTCTTATCCTGCAAGAGTTTTCAAAGGAATGAGAATGGCCGGTAGAATGGGTGGTGAAAAAGTTAAAGTGTTGAATTTAAGAGTTTTAAAAGTTATGACTGATAAAAATATTTTATTAGTTAAAGGATGNGTTCCTGGACATAATAACTCTTATGTAATAATTCAGAAGTAATGAAAATATCANTATTAGATTCAAAAGGAAAATNTACAGGAAGAGAAGTTACTCTNCCTAAAGATATTTATGCAATTGAGCCAAATGAACATGCACTTTACNTNGATGTAAAGCANTATTTGGCTAATCAGCGTCAAGGAACACACAAAGCTAAAGAAAGAGCAGATATCACTGGAAGTACNAGAAAAATNAAAAAGCAAAANGGTACNGGAACAGCNCGTGCTGGTAGTATTAAATCTGGNGTATTTAGAGGTGGTGGAAGAATATTTGGTCCAAGACCAAGAGATTATGATGTTAAATTAA
>NZHJ01000025.1 GCA_002691265.1 Flavobacteriaceae bacterium
CTTAATAGATTAATCGTAAGGAAAAATAAAAATGTATTTAATGTCTGTTTTATCATTTTTTATTTCTGTTAATGAAAGGTAATACAAATAAGGATAATCCACCAAAAATTACCACCATCATTGTTTGAGATAACCAGCTCACCCATCCAAATGCCAATCCTGTTGTAGATTGAATTCCATACCAACCCAATGATTCCTCCACTGCTAGTGGGTAAATACCTATTCCTCCATTAGAAAACATAATTGACAATGCTGCCAAAGTAAACGAAATCATTAATTGGAAAAATGTAACTTCATGTAGCTCAACAAATGCCTTGGAAGTTGCCCAAAACATAAGTAAATACATCAGCCATATAAATATGCTATGAAAAATAAATAAATTCCTTTTTTTCATCTTAAAAATTACAGTCAAACCTTCAATAATTCCTGAAAAAAAATTTGCGATAGATTTATAATACTTTGATTTTTTCAAAATCCTATTTGAAACAAATAACAGTAAAAGAAAAGCACCAAAGTAAATAAGAATCAATGATATTTCAGTATCCTGAGTTAAGGAAATTAATTTTTCTGAAATCCTCTGAAATTCTATAATTAATCCAATACATATTAAAACAATAATACAAATAACATCAACTGCTCTTTCTGCAACTATAGTCCCCAGTGTTTTTTCTAAAGGTATTTTTTCATATTTGGAAATCATAGTAGCTCTAGCTAAGTCACCCGCTCTAGGAATTGTATAGTTAATCAGATATGCCGAAAAGACCGCTAAAACACTGTTCATAAATCCAAGCTTATATCCTAAAGGATTAATAAGATATTTCCATCTGTAAGATCTGGAAATATGACTCAACGCGCCTAGAATTATTCCAATGGCAACCCAAGTATAGTTTATTTCAAAAAAATATTTTGTGAAATCTGAAAAATCGATGTTTCTAAAAGAAAAATAAATACAAAAAACACCAATAGATATTGGAAGTAATATTTTAAAAAAATTTTTCATCAAATCAACTTAATAAATTATTTTCCTCATTAGGAAAAATTATACTTGGCTTAAAGGTTTTAGCATCCTCAATATCCATAGAAGCGTAAGTTAATAGAATTAAAATATCTCCTATATTAACCTTTCTGGCTGCTGCACCATTAACGGTGATTTCACCAGAGCCTTTAGATCCAGGAATTACATAAGTAACAAACCTCTCACCGTTATTATTGTTTACAACATGAATTTTCTCTCCTTCGATAATATTAGCAGCTTCCATTAAATCCATGTCGATTGTTATGCTCCCGATATAATTTAAATCTGCTCCTGTTACCTTAACTCTGTGGATTTTAGATTTTACAATTTCAATATTCATAAAAAATTAATAAAGTTTTAAATTATCAATTAGTCTAATACCAGAAATATATGCAGCAATAAATGCTCTGCACTTTTCGGCTTGCTTGTGTTTGATTGGTTTTAAATTTTTTTCGTCAGCGACTACAAAATATTCCAATTCAATTTCTTTAAAATTTGACAAATTATCAGATATTTTTTGTTGAATTTCATCAATGCATAAAACATCAATTTTTTCTTTTGCAAAATTAAGTGCTTTAAACAAATTTGTTGCTATTTTTTTTGATGAAAAATTTAATTTATTATTTCTTGAGCTTAAAGCCAGACCATCCTCAGACCTAATTGTTTCGCATCTAATTAGTTTAATTTTAAATTTTTTTTCTTTGATTAAATTCTCGATAATCCTAAGTTGTTGAAAATCTTTTTCGCCGAAATAAGCATAGTCCGCTTTAATCAAGGAAAACAACTTGCTAACAACCGTAGCAACACCCGCAAAATGATTTCCTCTGAATTCACCTTCCATATATCTATCAAGCTCGTTAAAATTAAATTGATCTGGTTTGATATCACCGGAATATAATTCATCTGATTCGGGGTTAAATACAATAATTTTATCTGAAATTGACCTCAATAATTCTAAATCCTTATTTATGTCTGATGGATAAGTTTTAAGATCATCAACATTATTAAACTGTGTAGGATTTATAAAAATAGAAACCACTGTAGAATCGTTTTGAGAAATTGATTTATTAACCAGAGAAAGATGACCTTTATGAAGTGCTCCCATAGTTGGTACAAAACCAATAATTTTATTGTTATTCTTTAAATTCCTAAGATGATTTTGTAAAGTGGAAATATCTCTAAAAACGAGCATTTTAATAAAAAATTAACAGCATGTAAACTTAATACATTGCAATTAATCTACATAATTTTTGTAATTTTGCTTCCTCGTAGGGACACTTCAAAACAGTGAATTAATGAAAAATAGAAAGATTTTATACGTATCATCTGAAGTAGTGCCATACTTACCCGAGTCAGAAATTTCATCAATGTCATTCGAAATTCCTAAAATGGTTAACAAACAAGGTGACCAAATTAGAATTTTTATGCCCAGATACGGAAATATTAATGAAAGAAGACATCAATTACACGAAGTCATCAGATTATCAGGTTTAAACCTAGTAATTAATGATTTAGACATGCCTTTGATAATTAAAGTTGCCTCAATCCCAAAGGAAAGAATACAGGTTTACTTTATTGATAATGAAGAATACTTTAAAAGAAAGGCAACATTCACAGATTCAAATGGTAAGCTTTTCGAAGATAATGACGAAAGAGCAATATTCTTTGCTAAAGGTGTCTTTGAAACGATAAAAAGATTAAACTGGCCTCCAGATATAATTCATATACATGGTTGGATGGCAGCATTATTACCGCTTTATCTACAGCAGATTTACAAAGATGATCCAATCTTTCAAAACAGTAAAATTATAACATCATTGTACGGAAATGAATTCGACTCTTCTTTGAATAAAAGCATGTTAAATAAAGTATTATTTGATGAAATCGATAACAAACACATTAAAGCATTAGGTAATCCAACTTATGAAAACCTAATGAAGATAGCTATTGATTCGTCTAATGCTATTATTAAAGGTTCTGAAAATATATCATCAGAAATAAACGATTACTTAAAAAACTACAAAAAACCTATACTTGATTATCAACCAATAGATTCTTTTGCAGAGCCATACATAGAATTTTATGACAAAATACTTTCATAAATGAAATTCAATTTTTTAAAAATATTACTTGTTTCTTTATTTATTACGTCTTGTGAAAAAGATTTTGCAAGTTTTGACTCTGAGTTAATAAATTCTGATAATGCAATAAATTTTTCAACTAATAGTGTAGAGTACAGCCTTACATCAAGATCTGAAATGGTAAATCCTGTACAAACAAATAATTTACCCTCATTCCTGCTTGGAAGTTATAATCATCCTCAATTTGGAAGATCTAATTCAAGCTTTGTAGGTCAAATGGTACCTTCAGAATATAACCATGATTTTGGAGATAATGTTGTTTTAGACTCTGTAGTTTTAACAATTCCATATTATTCCAGAGGTATTGACTCCAGTGAAGAGGGTGATATCACATATGAAATAGATTCAGTTTACGGAGATTCACCAATTAAAATCTCAGTCTACAGAAATAATTTCTTTTTTAGAACATTTGATCCGTTTTCAGATTTTAACACTTCCCAAAGTTATTTCTCAAATGGTTCACTGTCTGTTGAAGAGGTAATTGACTCAGGACAACTGGAAGGAGAATTGTTGTTTGAAATTGATGATTTTGTTCCAAGTTCTGACCAAATTAATTTAACACAAATAGACACAGCAGGAAATCCTTACGTAGCTCAAAGAATTGCACCAGCGTTAAGATTTAAGCTTAATAACCCAAATGAAAACTTTTGGGAAAGCAATTTCTTTGAAAATGAAGGGGATCAGGTGTTAACCAATGAACCTAATTTTAAAGAATTCTTTAGAGGTCTATATCTCAAAGTTGAAAGTAGCTCAGAGGGATCAATGATGCTTTTAAACTTTGCCTCTTCAAATACAAAACTTACTATCCATTATACCTCTGACAATACCAATATAGGTGACAGTGATACTGGCCCAGTTGATGAAATAGAAACAAATCAACATGAGTATGTAATGAATTTTTCTGGAAATCTTATCAATTTATTTGAAAATGAAACAGTGGTTGATGTAGACTTAATGGATCAAACCAATGGAAATGAAAATATTTTTTTAAGGGGTGGAGAAGGTATTATTTCAACGATTGACCTGTTTTCGGGTACAACAATAAGTGATGATGGTGAGGAAATCAGTGAATTTGATCTTTTCAAGGATTTCTTTTATGACGAAATCTCTGACGAGCCGATTAGAATAATCAATGAAGCTTACATCGAATTTTTTGTGAATCAAGGCTTTTCAAACAACGACGAACCAGAAAGAATATACCTTTATAACTATGAGCAAAATTCAGCTTTAATCGATTATTTTTTAGATCAGTCTGTTAGTTCTCTATCAATCAATGCTAAAATTAATCATCTGGAGCCTCTTGTAAGAGATAGTCTTGATGATGATAGAGGCATTAAATACAAGATTAGAATAACAGAGCATCTAAATAATTTGATTTTAAGAGATTCAACAAATGCTAAACTAGCACTTGGGGTAATTTCTGATGTTGCTTCAGTTCAGAATTTTAAAATTTTAGGTGATAATTCAGAAATCGAAAATAAAAGATTGGCTTCCGGAGTTATTTTAAGCCCAAAAGGAACAATCTTACATGGAAATTTAAGCTCTGATATTGAAAAAAGACCCAAAATAAAAATATACTACACAGAACCTGAGGATTAATTATCAGATATTACAATTGATACTAATTTTTAATTTGATTAAGAAATTAAAAAAATAAATTTAAAATAATTATGTGCGGAATAGTAGGATATTTAGGAGAGAGAGATTCTTTACCAATTATTTTAAATGGACTTAAAAGACTAGAGTATCGAGGTTATGATAGTTCTGGTGTTGCCGTGTATAATGGGTCCAAAATAGTAAGTTGTAAATCAAAAGGAAAAATCAGTAAACTTGAAAAGCAACTTCAAAAAAGAAAAAATATTTCTGGAGGAATTGGAATAGGTCATACTAGATGGGCTACTCACGGAGAACCCAATGATGTAAATGCTCACCCCCAGTTTTCCAATTCTAAAAAACTATGTCTTGTGCATAATGGAATCATTGAAAATTATTCAACAATTAAACAAAAATTAATTAAGGAAGGGTTTTCTTTTGACTCAGAAACTGATACAGAAGTTCTTGTTAATCTTATAGAATATGTGAAGCATAAAAAAAGTGTCAAACTTGGAGAAGCGGTTCAAATTGCGCTAAATCAGGTTATTGGAGCATATGCACTAGCAGTTATAGATAATGAAAAGCCTGATGAAATTGTTGTGGCTAAACTTGGAAGTCCTTTATGTATCGGCATTGGTGAAGATGAACATTTTATTGGTAGTGATGTTACACCATTCATCGAATACACTAAAAATGTTGTATACCTTGAAGATGGTGAATTAGCCATTATAAGAAATCATAAGGATACTTTCTTCAGAAAAATTTCTGATAACTCCTTAATTTCCCCAACAATTAATAAGCTGGAGCTGAGCCTTGATAAAATTGAGAAACAAGGATTTGATCATTACATGTTAAAAGAAATATATGAGCAACCAAAAGCTATCAAAGACACTTTGAGAGGGAGATTGAATGTTTCTAAAGGAATAATCAAGATGTCAGGCATGGATGATTACATTAACAAGTTTCTTTCAGCAAAAAAAATAACTATAATAGCTTGTGGAACTTCATGGCATTCTGGTTTGGTTGCAGAGTATATGTTTGAAAAAATCGCCAGAATCCCGGTTGAAGTTGAATATGCTTCTGAGTTTAGATATAGAGATCCTGTGATTGAAAGTGACGATATTGTGATTGCTATTTCACAATCTGGGGAAACCGCCGATACATTAGCAGCTATAAAATTAGCTAAATCTAGAGGTGCATTTGTTTACGGAATATGTAATGTAGTTGGGTCTTCAATTGCAAGAGAATCTGATTCTGGATCTTACACTCATGCAGGCCCTGAAATAGGAGTTGCATCGACCAAGGCATTTACAACTCAGATGACAATATTATATATGATGGCTGTAAAATTGAGTAAATCAAAGGGTGTGATCTCAGAAAAATTATATCATAAATATATTCTGGAAATTTCAAATATTGATAAAAAGGTTCACACAGCACTGTCTTCAAATAATGTAATCAAAAAAATAGCAAAAGAATTCCTCAAAGCTACAAACTGTTTATATCTCGGTAGAGGTTACAATTTCCCGATTGCACTGGAGGGTGCTCTGAAACTTAAGGAGATATCATATATCCATGCAGAGGGCTATCCTGCTGCAGAAATGAAGCATGGTCCTATAGCGTTAATTGATGAAAATATGCCTACAATTGTAATTGCAACAAATAAAATTAATTACGATAAAATTGTAAGTAATATTCAGGAAATTAAATCTAGAAAAGGAAAAATATTTGCAATTGTTTCTAAGGGTGATAAAGAGGTAAAAGAAGTTGCAGATCACGTAATTGAAGTTCCTCATAGTATTGAATCAATTACACCTTTTATCACAGTAGTTCCTCTTCAACTCCTTTCATATCATATTGCTGTTATGCTTGGAAAAGATGTTGATCAGCCAAGAAACCTGGCCAAGTCCGTCACGGTAGAGTGATTAAAATTCTTCCCAAAAGTTTGTTGTAAATTTCTCTGAGTACTCTGGCATTACATCATTTTTACCTGCGATGTTATCAAATTCAGTTTTTGTTATTTTTTTGGACTCAAAAATCTGTAATTCTGTAGAACTTTTTTCATCAAATATTAAATCCATTCTAAATGAAATTTCATTTTGTTTTCTTCTGCCCCTAACATTTTTATTTTTTTCAATCAACTTTATTGGTCTATCAAATCCTGCTTTTTGGCCAAAATTAATTTTTGCGTATGATAAACTATATTTTTCATTTTCATACTTTGAAAGAATTATTTTTCCGTCACGCTGATATATATTGACAAATACACCCAATAATTTTATGTTATAAACAGTTTTAATATTTTTAAAATCTATTCTAACTATTGCAAAATCATCAGGGTTTATATATAATGTACCTGAGTATTTACTTCTTCCCTTTGGATTAGCCTCCATTTTATATACCAGATCATTACCAAGGATATCTATTTTGGGTTCTGAGAAAATATATTTCGAAGGTTTTAAAATAAAATTTAGCGGAGATTCCTTTTCAAAAAAGAGAAAATTATAAAATCTATTTATAGTACGTATTTGATTATTTGCAAAATCTTCTTTTTCTTTTACTTCTTTTTCTTGAAATTTTTTTAGAGATTCAGTGTTTGTACTATCAACTTCCTCTAACCCATCAAGCTCTAAATCACCTCCAAATATTCCAGATTTAATTTTATAATAGGAGTCTGGTTTTAATTCATTTTTAAATGCTTCTTCCATTTTTTTATTAATTGACTCCAGTACCTCACCCTCCTTATTATAAGTTTCTCTAGACTTAATTAATTTAATCTTCTTTTTTATCTCATCATCAAAGATTCTGTAATAATAAGCTAATGTTTCAAGTCCTGAATTGTTTTCTTTAGCAAGATTAGCCAGTAAACTATCGATTAAACTTTTGTTTATTTCAGGGACTGTAGATTTAAACTTATCGATAATAAATCTTTCAGTTTTTGTATTAGATTTTCTACTTAGATAAATCTTATTTTCGGTAAATTGTTTTTCATAATTCTTGTCAATATTTTCAACTACTTTAGAAATAATTTTCTCCGAGCTTAATTTTTTATTTGTTAAAATGACATCAGATAATTTTATTGGAGACTGAACAAGTTTTATCAAAGTATCGTTAAAATCCTTAATCAAAAAGGAACTTTTTTTATAACCAAGCATTGAAATATGTATTGAATCCTTTTCTGATAATTGCGATTTAATTAACTCAAAACTTCCATCTTCGTCAGAGATTAAACCATTGTTATTTGAAAAGTATATATTAGAATAAGGAACCGCTTGACCAGAAATTGAATCAATGATTTGAATCTTCAATGATTGAGAACTAATCTTCAAACTGTACAACGAAAAAAAAATGATTATTAAAATATTTCTGACCACTTAATGCCTTTTAATTTTGTTACTTTTATAAATATAACAAATAGTTAATACCAAATAAATATGCCTTTTACAAATGATGCAATAGTCTTTGGAATTTTAATGATTTCTTTGGGTTTTGTTTTTTATACTGAATCAATTAAAGACGGATTCTGGCATAAATTTTATAAAGTTATTCCTGGGCTTTTAATGTGTTATTTTATCCCAGCAATATTTAATTCTTTNGGTATTATTTCGTCNGAAGAATCACAAACTTANTATATAGCNAGTAGATACTTGCTTCCTGCAGCACTACTTCTTATGACATTNAGTATTGATNTAAAAGCAATATATAANTTAGGGTATAAGGCTTTNATTATGTTTTTCACAGGNACATTNGGNATAATTATAGGNGGACCAATNTCAATCTTAATTTTATCCATNTTTTTNCCTGAATTATTTAANGGTGCTGGTCCNGATGCAATNTGGAGAGGACTATCNACTNTAGCNGGNAGTTGGATTGGTGGTGGNGCNAACCAGGCNGCAATGCTTGAAATATTNGAATATAATCCTCAAAAATATGGAGGGATGGTTTTGGTTGATATTGTAGTAGCTAATATTTGGATGGCNATGATTCTATTTGGGATCGGAAAGAAANAATCAATTAATAAATGGCTAAAAGCTGANACCTCAGCNATTGAAGAATTAAAAGAAAAAGTAACCTCATTTTCAAATAGTNCTAAAAGAATTCCNANCCTAACAGACTATATGGTTTTATTNGCAATTGCATTTGGAACNGTTGGTTTGTCACATCTNGGTGCAGAATATATTTCAGAATTTCTNACATCAAATTTTGAGGCTGTAGCTGATAAAAGTTCTGGTCTTTCTTCNTTTGCATCAAAGTTTTTTTGGATGATATCNATNGCAACATTCATTGGAATTGGATTATCATTTACGAAGGCTAAAAATTTTGAAGGANTNGGTGCNAGTAAAATNGGNAGTATTTTTATNTANGTNCTAGTGGCAACAATTGGAATGAAAATGGATTTAGGANCTATTCTTGANGAACCTAANCTNATTCTGATAGGTTTAATCTGGATGTCAATTCACGCCNTTTTACTNATNGTTNTNGCAAAGTTAATNAGGGCGCCATATTTCTTTTTAGCTGTNGGAAGCCAAGCTAATGTNGGNGGTGCTGCTTCTGCTCCAGTTGTTGCTGCAGCATTTCATCCATCACTNGCTACAGTTGGNGTTTTATTAGCNGTATTCGGATATGTAGTAGGAACATATGGNGCAATGATTTGNACTTGGTTGATGGAATACACTTCAAATTTATAATTCGTGGAAAAGAAAAGNACNCANATATTNAGAAAAGAAAAAGGTCAAATTGTNGTTCAGGGTGAANTTAATTTAACNGATGTNNACGGAAATAAAATTCCTCATGGTGATAGATTTACTTTGTGTGGCTGCGCAAAATCTAAAAANCTTCCATTTTGNGATGGNTCACACAAATTAGAAGATTAGATTTATTGGAATANAATTTGNGATTATAATNATGTGAAAANGTTAATANCATTACTATTTGTACTACCGACACTGATTTTTTCCCAAATTGATGGTACCATAAACGGATATATTTATGATTCCAAAAGTCAATTACCGCTCTTGGGTGCTAATATTATTATTGAAGGAACCGATAAAGGAGCCATTTCTGATGAAAATGGATTCTTTGAAATTTCTAAAATTAAACCACAGTCATATAATTTGTCTGTTAGCTACATTGGATATCAATCAAAAAAAATATTCAATATCATAATCAAAAGTAAAGGAAATCAAACGCTTGAAATATATTTAATAGAATCAGCTCAAGAATTAGAAGAAGTTATTTTATTTGAAAGCCCCTTTAAAAAATCGAAAGAAACTCCACTGTCCATAAATACTTTTTCAAGAGTCGAAATAGAAAGTTATCCAGGAGCGGATAATGATGTTACCAAAGTAGTACAAAGTATGCCTGGGCTTTCTCCTTCTGTTGGAGGTTTTAGAAATGACATTATAATTAGAGGGGGTGCTCCTAATGAAACCGTATACTATTTAGACGAAATAGAAATCCCAAATATAAATCACTTTAGTACTCAAGGTAGTGCCGGAGGTCCACAGGGTATGATAAATATTTCATTTATCGACGAAGTAACTCTAAGCACTTCTGCATTTGGTGTTGAATATGATAATCCATTGAGTGGTGTATTACAGTTCAATCAAAAAAATGGAAACCCTAAAGAGTTAAGTGGAAACTTCAGATTTGGAGCTAGTGATTCAGCAATTACAATTGAGGGTCCTCTTTCAAAAGAAGAAAATAATAAAACAACCTTTATATTTTCTGCTAGAAAAA
Source organism: Flavobacteriaceae bacterium (assembly GCA_002691265.1). Lineage (GTDB taxonomy): Bacteria > Bacteroidota > Bacteroidia > Flavobacteriales > Flavobacteriaceae > MED-G13. The sequence continues at coordinate 10,489 of NZHJ01000025.1, forward strand.
GTTACCTGCAATTTTTATTTAAACTGATTGGTCTTCCGATTAGACCTGACTATTGGGATTTTCAAGGGAAAATAAACCATAAGATTGATGACTACAATAGCCTAAATATTATAGGACTTGGGGCAATAGATGACTTTTCGGTCGAAGCTCCAGATGATTTTGATTTTACACAACAATCTTTTCTTGAGCAAGTTCCGATAATTAAGCAAAATTCTACGACCATTGGAGCTTCATGGGTAAGAAAATTTAAGGAAACCAAAGGACAATTCATATTGGCGCTAAGTACTAATAAATTGAAAAATATTTTCTCAAGATATTCTGATAACGAAAACTTGGAAGGATTATATTTTAGAAATGATTCACACGAGTGGGAAACAAAAATTAGAGCAAAAACGACAAGCTATTTAAATGATTGGAAAATAACATGGGGAGGAAATATTCAATATTCAGACTATTTTAATAATACTTCTGATTTTTATAATCAAATTGATTACCTGACAAAAATCAATTTTTATAAATATGGTTTTTTTGGCAGTGTTTCAAAAAGCTTTATTGATTCTAAGCTTGACGTATCGATTGGGATTAGAGCTGATGAGGATAGTTTTAGTACTGGATCCAAACTTATCGATAACCTATCACCAAGAATTTCCNCATCATATTCNATAAGTAANGATCGAAGATTAAANTGGAATTCTAGTATTGGAACATATTTTAAAATTCCAACGTATACTGTTCTAGGATTTAAGAATTTAANCGGGGAATTTATAAATCGANGTGCTAAATACACAAAAAGTANTCATTACGTTACTGGATTTGATTACTCTNTCGGAAATGCAGCNAAAGTTTCTATTGAAGGTTTTGTAAANAGATATGNTAATTTCCCTATNTCTTTAATTGACGGAGTTTCTCTNGCTAACAAGGGAGCTGATTTTGAGGTCCTTGGTAATGAAGCTNTANTAACAAATGGTGAAGGTAGAACTAAGGGGATTGAATTTTTATTTCAACAAAAACTGACAAGGAATTTTTACGGAATCTTTTCTTACACTTTTTTCAAGAGTNAATTTACAGATATAAATGGAAATTATCTTCCATCTGTTTGGGATAGNAAACATTTATCTTCTTTTAGTGGTGGTTATAAACTCAAAAGAAATTGGGAAATAAGCTCAAGATGGCGCTTTGCNGGNAAAACNCCTTANGTCCCATATGACTTAGAAGCTAGTTTAAATAATTACCCCAATATGGTTTTAGATTATTCTCAACTTGGAAATGTAAAACTTGGTAACTTTTCACAGTTAGACATCAGGTTTGATAAAAAATGGAACAAAGAAAATGTATCGATAAACTTCTTTTTGGAAATATTAAATCTGTTAGCTCAAAAAATNCCTNCTCCNNCNGAATATGGACTTGAAAGGGATAATTATGGAAATATATTGACTCCTTATAACCTCATTGAAGTTGATGTCAACAGNGAATCAATTATCCCTTCTTTTGGATTTTCTATTGATTTTTAAGNNAATTTCTNTCAAATAAGCATTTTNTATTAAAACTGTTAATTCTTTGAATATATGATAATCAAANTGTCAATATATTATNANATTNATTGCCTTTTAGTCAAAAATTCAATANTATTTTTAACAAAACTTTATTTTNNAAGNNTATTTTTTTANAATAATGTATTGTGTTAACAGATTATTAACATATATTTAACCNATTAAAAATTAAACATAAACAAATTATGAGAACAATTCTTAAGATTTTAATAATGTTAGTTGGTGTTTTTTCTTATGCTCAGACAACAGTTTCTGGAAGCATTACTGATATAAACAACCAACCATTATCAGGCGCTACTGTTATTGTAGTTGGAACATCTAGTGGTGTTGCAGCCGACTTTGACGGTAATTACACAATAACTGTAGATATGGATGCTCCTTTTAGCATCAATGTAAGTAGCGTTGGTTTCAAAACTTCAACTATAGAGGTTAACGGAAGTTCAATAGTGAATATTGTTTTAGAAGGCAATACAGCTTTAGATGAAGTTGTTGTTTCTGCTTCTAGAACTCCGCAAAGAGTTTTCGAGTCTCCAGTAACAATTGAGAGGTTTGATACAAATGATATTAAAAAATCAGCATCTGCTGACTTTTACGATGGATTAGAAAATTTAAAGGGTGTGGATATTAATGTAAACAGTTTTACATTCAAAGCCATAAACACTCGAGGTTTTGCAACTTTTGCAAATACCAGATTTGTACAATTAGTTGATGGAATGGATAACTCCGCACCGGCATTAAATTTTCCTCTAGGTAACCTACTTGGTATGACCGAAACCGATGTGTTGAGTGTTGAAATAATACCCGGTACCTCGTCATCTTTATATGGTGCTAATGCATTTAATGGAATATTGTTAATGAATAGTAAAAATCCATTTGATTATCAGGGTTTAAGTGGACAATATAAAAGAGGTATTACTTCATCTGATGCTAGTGGAGACAATGAATATCAAGACCTGCAAATTAGATGGGGGCATAAATTTAGTGATAAGCTTGCTATGAAAATAAATTTTGCTTATTTGAGAGGTAAAGACTGGGTAGCAAACAGTGAAGTTGATGCTGAAGGTAGATTAGATGAAAACGGAATTGGTTTAACAAGAGCTGCATATAATCATAATGGTATTAATATTTACGGAGATGAAGTTGCCGCCGATATTAATGGAGTTGCACAATTACTTGAATCAATGGGTCTGGCTCCTGCAGGGATATCATCATTAATTCCGTCTGTCACAGTTTCAAGAACTGGCTACAATGAAGTTGACTTAACTGATCATATAGCTGAAAGTAAAAAAGCTGATTGGGGATTGTATTATAGACCAATTGAGAATTCAAATTTTGAGCTATCTTATATTGGCAAATGGGGTTCAGGACAAACTCTTTATCAAGCAACTAATAGACTTAGCATTGAAGACTTTATAATGACTCAACATAAAATTGAGGTTAAAAATGATAATTATTTTGCCAGAGCCTACGTAGTTGCAGACGATGCAGTAGACACCTACGATATGGCATTTACTGCTATTAATATTAACAGAGCGTGGAAAGACGATAATACATGGTTTGGAACATATGTAAACGGATATGCAAATGCCACTTTAGGTGGAGCTACGGATACTCAAGCACATGCCCAAGGTAGGCTTGCTGCCGATGCTGGTCGTTATCTTCCTGGCACTCCTGAATTTCTTCAAGCTTTTGAATCTGTTAAATCAATTTCTGACGGATTTCTAACTGGTAGTAAGTTTTCAGATAAATCTAAATTCTATCACCTTGACTATAATTATAATTTTGGTCATATGTGGGATTGGGCCGAAGTACAAGTTGGTGGTTCTGCAAGAAGATATTCACTAAACTCTGGTGGAGTTATTTTTACAGATTATGATGATAATATTGAATACCAAGAAATAGGAGTGTATACTCAAATAGTTAAAGATTTCCTAGATGATAGATTAAAAGTTACTGCCTCAGCTAGGATTGATAAATCTGAGCTTTTTGATGCTGAGCTTTCTCCAAGAGTCTCTTTAGCCTACACAGCTGGTGAATTCAGAAATCATAATTTTAGAGTTTCTTATCAAACAGGATTTAGAAATCCCACTACTCAGGGACTTTTTATTGGATTAGATTTACAAAGAGCTAGGCTAATTGGTTCAGCTCCTGACAATCCATCAAGATATGTTAGAGATTACAACGTTAGCGCGGCTGGCCAAGCATTAGGAATTCCTGCAGTTGTAACTCTAACCGGAGAAACTGCTTTTACAAATTCATTTTCACTAAATTCTGTAGGAATATTTTCTGCTACACAGGATGCTTCAATGTTACAAGCTTCTGGAATACAAAAAGTTAAGCCAGAGCAAATTGAATCTTTTGAATTTGGTTATAGAGGTAAGTTAACAAATAGTTTAACAATTGATGCTTCAATTTACAGAAATGATTATGCAGATTTTATAAATACTCAACAGGTTATATCTCCTTATTATGGAGAAGTTGGAGATAATTCACTTTCTGTTTTAGCAGTTGCCAATAATGATTTTGAAGTTTGGAGTGCTTATACGAATGCTCAGACAGATATTTCTTCTTGGGGAACTTCAATCGGTGTTGCAACAAAAATATTTGGAAATTTCGATCTTTCAGGTAGTTATACTAAATCGGTATTAGATTTTGACAGAGATGCATATCCAGACTTTGATACAAATTGGAATACGCCTGACGATAAATTTAAAGCTCAATTTGGTAACACACAGCTGTTTAAAAATTTTGGATTCAATGTGGCATGGAGATGGCACGATGAATTTTACTGGGAAGCCACGTTTGGTGAGGGACCAGTTCCTGCTGCACACGTTGTTGACTTCCAGATTAACTTAACGGTTCCAAAGTGGAAATCTGTTTTGAAGATGGGAGCTACTAATATTGGAGGTGATGAATATTTCACAGCTTTTGGTTCTGGTTTTATTGGTCAGCAATATTATATATCCCTTACAGCAAATAACTTTTAAAAATTAAAATTTAATCATTATGAAATTCAAATATATTTTTTTAATAACAACTTTATTTATCTTTTTAGGTTGTTCCAATGATGAAGATGGTTATCCTAATAATATGGTAGATAATTATGCAAATCAGTATGTTACAATAGAATCTGGTGATGCTGACTTTAGTACATACGTTTCAATGGGGGCAAGTATCACTGCTGGTGTTTCTGACAATTCACTTTTTGCAGCAGCTCAAATGAATTCTTATCCTAATATTTTGGCGGGATATATGTCAATGGCAGGGGGAGGAGAATTTACTCAGCCATATGTTAGTGATAATGTAGGTGGGATTTTAGTTGGTGGAGAGGAATTTTGGGGACCAAGACTATTTTTTGACGGTGCTGGACCTGCTGAAGTTTCTGGAACTCCCACGACTGAATCAACGAATATTGTTCCTGGACCATATTCTAATATGGCGATGCCGTATGCTGTAGGTATCAGCTATGTGGCACCTGGAGTTGGTAGTTTAGCAGGATTAGAAACTGGTGCAGCTAACCCATGGTATGTTAGAACAGCTTCAAGTGATGGTGCAACAATGCTCGGCGATGCATTAATGCAACAACCTTCATTTGTAACTTTTGAGCCAGGAAATGATTTCGCAAGTTATGCTCAATTTGGAGCAAGTGGATTCCCTTTTGGACCCGTTGTACTAGACGGTCCAACCGGTATGTTTGCAGGGGTTGTCGGAAGTATTCAGGCATTAAGCGCAGCTGTTCCTAACGGAGTTATTACTACTATTCCTGATCCAACAATCACACCTGACTGGAATTCAGTTCCCTACAATGCAATTCCTTTAGCAGATCAAGCGACTGTTGATCAAATTAATGGTGCTTTTGCTCCTGCTAATGGTGCTTTACTTGCAGCACAAGCAGTTGGGTTAATAAGTGCTGATGAAGTAGCACTAAGAACTCTTGGAACAAGAGTAGTAGGAGCAAATCCAGTATTAATTGAAGATGAAACTCTAACTGATTTAAGTGCACTTGGATTACCCTCATGGAGGGATGCAAATGAAAACGATAAAGTATCTCTTTTGGCGTCAACTTTTTTAGGAGTACCTGCTGACGGAGTAAACCCAGCTAACGGAGTTTGGGGTGTTACACTTGCACTTCCTGATCTTGGGGTTTTATTACCATCTGAGGTTCAAGAAATTCAAACGTTATTGGCAACTGCTAATGGTGCCATTGCAGGTTCGGTTCCAAACGGATGGGCTTTATTTGATTTACATGGTTTATACAATGAAGTTGTAACTACTGGCGTATTTGAAGATGACTTCAATATGACCGGTGACTTAGTATTTGGAGGATTCTTTAGTTTAGATGGATTTAATCCAACCTCTCGTGGAAGTGCTTTAATTGCTAAGAGAATGCTAGAGGCTATTGATGCTACTTATGGTTCAAATCTTTCTGAGGCTGGGTTAGATATTGGAGATTTTCCAACAAATTATCCTGACGGTTTATAAACTTTAGAAAAACAAACTAAAACAAAAAAAAGTCTGGAATTATTCCAGACTTTTTTTTGTTTAAAATATTTGATTAAATCTTAAAAAATCTATTGAATATATTTCATAAAAAATCTATATTTGCGACTTAATTTAATTAGTANTTTTTAACTCTCTTATNCATTAAAATGACNTCNGGAAAAATAGCTCAAATTGTAGGCCCAGTAATNGATGTAGAATTTAGTTCTGANTCTGGCCTTCCAAAAATTTACGACTCTTTAGAAATNGANAAAGCTGACGGAACNAAACTTGTTCTAGAAGTTCAAGCTCACATTGGTGAAAATATGGTTAGAACAATTGCAATGGACTCCTCTGATGGTCTAAGCCGTGGAGCTGAAGTAAAAGCCACTGATAATCCAATTCAGATGCCAATTGGGAAAGAAATAAACGGAAGACTTTTCAATGTAATTGGAGATTCAATTGACGGAATTGGAGATTTGCCAAAGTCAGGTGATAGTGGAATTCCAATTCACAGAGAATCCCCTAAGTTTGAAGATCTATCTACATCAACTGAAGTNCTTTTTACAGGAATCAAAGTAATTGATTTGATTGAGCCTTATGCAAAAGGTGGTAAAATTGGTTTATTTGGTGGAGCTGGTGTTGGTAAAACCGTATTAATTCAAGAATTAATTAACAATATTGCTAAAGGACATGGTGGTCTTTCAGTATTTGCTGGTGTTGGTGAAAGAACAAGAGAAGGAAATGACCTTTTAAGAGAAATGCTTGAGTCTGGAATTATCAATTACGGAGATGAATTTATGGAAAGCATGGAGAAAGGTGGATGGGATCTCAGCAAAGTTGACAAAGAGGCTTTAAAAGAATCAAAAGCAACATTTGTATTTGGACAAATGAATGAGCCTCCAGGTGCAAGAGCTAGAGTTGCTCTTTCTGGTTTAACTGTTGCTGAATACTTTAGAGATGGAGCTGGTGATGGTCAAGGAAAAGATGTTCTTTTCTTCGTTGACAATATATTCAGATTTACACAAGCAGGTTCTGAGGTATCTGCTCTACTTGGTAGAATGCCATCAGCGGTAGGTTATCAACCAACCCTAGCAACTGAGATGGGTACCATGCAAGAAAGAATTACTTCAACTAAGAATGGTTCCATTACTTCTGTTCAAGCTGTATACGTTCCTGCTGACGATTTAACCGATCCTGCCCCTGCAACTACTTTTGCTCACTTAGATGCAACAACTGTACTTTCAAGAAAAATTGCTGAGCTGGGTATATACCCTGCTGTTGATCCACTTGACTCAACATCTAGAATTTTAACCCCAGAAATTTTGGGAGATGATCATTATAATTGTGCTCAACGAGTAAAAGAGTTGTTACAACGATATAAAGAATTACAAGATATTATTGCTATTCTTGGTATGGAAGAATTATCTGAAGAAGATAAGCAGGCAGTAGGTAGAGCAAGAAGAGTTCAAAGATTCTTATCACAACCTTTTCACGTAGCAGAGCAGTTCACAGGGATACCGGGTGTACTTGTTGATATCAAAGATACTATCAAAGGATTTAATATGATCATGGATGGAGAACTTGATCATTTACCAGAAGCTGCCTTCAATCTTAAAGGAACAATTGAGGAAGTAATTGAAGCTGGTGAAAAAATGCTTGCTGAAGTATAAACTTTCTATAAATGATATTAGAAATAATTTCCCCAGAAAAAATAATCTTTACCGGTGAGGTAGAATCCGTTGCTGTGCCTGGCGTTAACGGTGAATTTGAAATGTTAAATAACCACGCAGCAATTGTATCAAACTTAAAAAAAGGTGCAATAAAAGTTTACGGAAATATTACCCTTGATAATACACAAAAAGAAATTTTTGAAAAGGGTGATAGGGGGTATCACTTAGACATCAACTCCGGAACTGTTGAAATGAAAAATAATAAAGTAACTGCATTAGTAGAATAAAATCTACAGCTTCTTAATTACGTTTGTTACTATTCCCCAAATGATTAGCTGATCATCATCTTTAACCTCAATCGGTTTGTAACTCGAGTTTTCAGGCTTTAACCAAATTTTATTTCTTTTTACGATAAGTCTTTTTACTGTAAACTCACCTTCTATAAAGCAAACTGCAATTTTATTATTACTTGGCTCTATACTTCTGTCAATTACAATTAAATCTCCATCTTCTAAGCCAGCATTAATCATTGACTCACCCGAAACTCTAGCAAAAAATGTAGCCTCTTTATTTTTTATTAGCTCCTGATCAAGACTTATTCTTTCCTGCTTAAAATCTCCTGCAGGTGAAGGAAATCCTGCTGAGATTCCAGCATTGATTAAAAGTGCATCAAGATTAGTATTCTTGCTGGGTGTAAAAAAATTNAAATTATTCTTGTTTTTCATTTAATCNTAATAATNTCATCAATTTTAGTTGTATAGCANGGTGATAAAAATTCCTGCTTCATNTTCCATTTTCTTTTTAAATCTTGATTAGCTAACTTGATTTTTTCNCCGTATTTAGAGTTAATGTAATCCATTGTNTTCATTAAAGGCTTATGTCTGTAATCTTCATTTTCAAAAATACCAAGTTGATAGCTATTATTAGGAANAAGACTAGTCACAATTACACCNGCCTTTTTATAATCTATTTTNTCTTGAAACATNNTTTCAATTGCCTTTAGAGCATAGTTNTTTAAAACAAATGAAGAGTTTGTTGGGTATGGTAATGTTACAACCCTNGANCAAGAATGTTGTTGTAAATCTTTTCTGAAATAATTACTTCTTATAAATACAATCATAACATTACACAGAGAGTTCTGTCTTCTTAACTTTTCAGCACAGGAAAGCGAAAAAGTTGAAACCCTTTCTTTTAGTTTACCTAAATTCGAAATAGGTTTTTCAAAAGACCTTGTAGTGGCTATAGANTTCTTAATCTTCAAGGAATCTAAATCTAAATTTGATATACCTTTTAATTCTTGTTGAATCTTTAATTCAACAATTGATAAATTTGATTTGACCCATTGTTCAGGTAAATTAACAAAGTCTGATGCNTTTTTACANCCTATATTTTGAAGNCGTTTNGATAATCNTCTACCTATTCCCCATATNTCATTCANGNGNAAATAATTTAATGCTTTAGATCTTTTATAGTCTGTNTCCAAAANATATACNTGNTTTGTTTGAGACGGAAANTTTCTNGCAATTTTATTAGAAATCTTTGCCANTGANTTNGTAGGAGCAATNCCTACNGANGTTGGTATNCCGGTCCATTTCAAAATTGTATTTCTCATTTTTGAAGCATAGCTAAGCAGGTCGTAATTTTCATATCCTTCAAATTTTAAAAAAGCCTCATCAATACTATAAATTTCAACGTCTGGAATGAATTTTGAAATTGTTGTCATTATACGATTACTCATATCTGCATACAGAGGATAATTTGAAGATAGAACAATTACATTGTGCTGGTTGATGATTGATCTATATTTAAAAATAGGAGCTCCCATAGGTATTCCTAATTGCTTAGCTTCGTCACTTCTAGAAATAGCACAGCCATCATTATTAGATAATACAACTACAGGTTTGCCGTTTAAATTCGGATTAAACACCCTCTCACAAGAGACATAAAAATTATTACAATCTATTAAAGCAAACATGATATAAATATAGGTTTTTAAAGATTTAAAAATTATAATATTTCAGAACTTATTTAACAAAAAATAATTTGATAAGTATAGGCAAATAAGTACTTTTAAAAAAGTAATTTTTGATTCAAAATCATGAAAAAAACTCTCCTAGCAATATTAATTTTTCAAATAATTACAACACACATAAATGCACAAGAAAATAAATCAGAAATAGAACTTGATCAAGTTGAATTGATTTCTAGTCCAAGAATAGAAATTAAAAATAAAGATAATTCAATCAGTGTTTTGACAATCTCAAGAGAAGAAATTCAAAAAAGTACAGCAACGAATGTTAGTGAGTTGCTACAACAAATAGCAGGACTAGATATAAGAAGAAGAGGTGCAGAGGGAATGCAAGCAGATCTTTACATAAGAGGAGGCTCGTTTGATCAAACTTTATTATTGATTGACGGAATAAAAGTTGAAGACCCACAAACCGGTCATCACACAATGAATATGACACTACCATTAGAGGTCATAGAAAAAATAGAAATCACAAAAGGATCGGCAGGAAGAATATACGGACAAAATGCATTTACTGGGGCTATAAATATTATTACAAAAAAAGATATTGAAAATAATATTTCTTTGAATCTTACAAGAGGGTCCTTTGATCAAAAAAGAGCTGCGGTTACAATGCAAAGAAACTTGAAAAATTCTGATTTACTAATTAACTATAGCAGAAAGGAGTCTGAGGGTTATAGATATAATACAGACTTTAAAAATAATGAGTTTTTTATCAAAAGTAATTTTAAAATAAAGAATCAGAATATCTCAGCTATTGGGGCATTTAACGAAAGAAAATTTGGTGCCAATGGATTCTATGCAAGCCCTGCAGCAATTGATCAATATGAAGAAACGCAAGCTAGTATAGTTGGATTAAGTACAACCTACAAAAAAGATAAATTAATAATTAAACCTAAACTCTATTGGAAGAGAAATCAAGACATGTATGTGTATTTAAGACAAGACCCTTCGGTTTACAGAAATCTACATATTTCTAATAAAGTTGGAGTTGAAGTTAATACATCTACCCCAAATGCAATAGGTAATTTAGGGATAGGTTTTGATTTGTCAAAAGTTTCCTTAATCAGTAATAATCTTGGAGATAGAGATAGAACAATGTTAAATATATTCATTGAACAAAAAATTGATTTTCAAAATAAAAAAATTGATTTAACACCTGGTGTTGCTATTACACATTTTTCTGATGTATCAACTAGATTGAACTATCAAAGTAATTTTTTTAATAATTTATTTTTCTATCCTGGAATGGATTTGGGCTACAGAGTAAACCAAAAGCTGAAACTTTATAGTAATATAGGTTATACTTACAGAATACCCACTTATACAGATTTATTTTACTCAAGCCCAACTACTTTAGGTAATGAAAACTTAAAACTTGAAAAAGCCCTTACTAAAGAATTTGGTTTAAAATATTTAAAAAATAATTTCAATCTTAGAATGTCTTTGTATCAAAGGGACGCGTCAGATATAATTGATTATGTGAAAAATAATGAAACTGAGCCATGGCAAGCAAGTAATATAAGAGAAATAATTACCAATGGTTTTGAATTAAGTATGGGTTATAAATTTTATTTGGGTGCTTTTAGACCACAAAGTATAAATATTGGATACAGTAATATTAATGACGATCTTTTAGAATCTGATTTTGATTTTTCAAGATATGCTTTGAATTCTTTAAAAAATCAAATTACTGCTACTTACATGTTTCAAGTTAGAGATTTTATTTCTTCAACAATATCATTTAAAAATTCTAAAAGGCTAAACGATAAAGGTTACACGTTGATAGATTTCAGAACCTCCTACATATATGATAAATTTACCATTTCTGTTATTTTAAACAATATTTTGGATACCGAGTATTCAGAGACAAATCTGGTTCCTATGCCAGGGTTTAATTCTTTGGTCGGAATTAAATACTCTAACTAATATCTTTTAGTTTTTCGTAAATAAGGCTATTTTCCCAACCTCTGTAGGTGAAATAATTTATAAATGATCTTTTCTTTTGATCCCTAGACCCTTTTAGAAAATTTATCTTGTTTGTCGAAAATTCATTGAAGTATTTTATGTAATCCTCCTCGTTAATTTGATTAATATGTTTATTAATTATTTTGATATCAATACCTTTTAATCTCAACTCATACTTCAACTTAATTCTTCCCCATTTTTTTATTCTAAGCTTTCCTTGAATTAACATCTTAGTATATCTTTCTTCATTTAAGTAATCATTATCAATCAAATATTCTATAATATCATTGGCAGATTTTAAGCCTACTTTCAGTGAAAATAATTTATTTTTTACTTCCTTAATGCACCTCTCTTGATAAAGACAAAAAGATTGAATTTTTTCAATTATAATCTTATCATCTTCAGTAAAACTAATAGGCATAGCTTAGAGAAAAAATAAAGTTTAATCCAGGTGCTGAAATTCCTGATGAATAGGGTCTGTACAATTTATTTGTTATATTCTCAACAGTAAAATTAATGTTTAGCATTTTGGAAAAAGAATATTTTGATCTAACATTAAATGTCATCCATGATGGTGAATATGGATTACCATTTTCGTCTAATGCATACATATAAGGTTTCGCCCTTTCAGACTCTGCAAGATTATTAAATGATATTTTAGAATTATAATTCAAATATGTATCAATTGTAAAATCTCCATTATTATAAATCAAATGAAAATTACCATAATTTGGGGGTATATGCCTAACTGGCATCCCAAAAGGCAAATCATCCAACTCATATCCAGCGATTAAATTGTGCTGAGATTTTACACGAAAGCTTTTGTTTAAAAACATATTTATACCAAATTCAATTCCGTAAATAAAAGACTTTGAGCTGTTTTGAAGTGCTTGAATTTGGGATAGTTCTCCATCATAAATTATTTCTGACACACCATTACTAAGTGTAAAATTTTCCCTTATAAATGAATCATATAAATATGTTACGTATGATGAAAAATCTAACTCAATATTGTTCTTTGTTCTAAAGTAACCTCCAAACTCCAGTCCAAAAGATCTTTCTGGTTTTAAATCAGGATTAGGAACAACTACACTTCCAGGTTCAGAATCAAAAACCTTAGCAAGGTCATCTATATTTGGAGATCTAAAAGCTGTATTAATATTAAACTTCCAATTATTATAAATATTTCTAACCCAGCTTAGCCCTATACCCCCAACAAATGCTCCATTTTCAAGAGATATATTTTCATACATAAAATCATAATAAATATTATTTTGAGATAAATCTGATTTTAATTCTATTAAACTATATCTCACACCACTTTGGAAAAATACATCTTCAATAATTTTAGTCTTGTAATTAATGTAAAGTCCCAAGGAATTCAGAGATGAATTATCAGGGTATCTAGTTGAAATTGGGATTTCAGATAAATCACTAATATTAACACTTTTTGCAAATGAACCAACCTGATTTTCTATTATCTCGAGCCCATATGTAATATTAGAATTTTCTGATATTTTTTTAAAAAAATCTAGATTTAAAGAAAATATATCCAATTCCTCTTCTCTTGATTTTAGAAAACCATCACTAAACTTTCTACTGTTTCTACTTTCTGAGAATTTCTGAAATGATGATCCAAATTTTAATTCATCATAAAATTTAGTTTCTTTTGGAATATAGGTCAATTGGCTATTGATCAATAGCCATTCCTGTGGTCCATAATACCACTCTGAATAATAAAGGCCTTCATTTTCATTAGTTCTTATCAGCCTGTCATATCTAGGAATATTTCCAGTTTTTGAAAAATGAATTCCTATATCAATACTTAAATTTTCGTTTAGCTCGTAAAGAACCTTTTGCATAAAATTAGTTTGGCTGTATCCTGTATTNCTCTGAANCCTTGGTTTNGAGTTNGTTANTAATACATCATCGCCTGCAGAATTTTGAGTAACATAATTTGGTCTTAAATATTCTGATGGTCCATGAATTCCCATAGTTAAATCATCAAAGTCTGATTTTGAAAAACTAGATAAAAATGCTATTTTTTNCAATCCGTAATTAAAGTCTATGTGATACATTTTTTCATTTGAAGCAGATGAGTATCTTGAGTTTATATTTATTTGAATATTTGGATTTAAATCATTTGATAACTTGGCTTTTTTAGTGTAAAAATTCATAACACCGCCTATTGCATCGCTCCCATACAAAACAGATGCTGACCCCATAATAACTTCAGTATTTTCAATATTCATTGGAGAAATTGATATAACGTTATGTATATTTCCACTTCTAAATATTGCATTATTTAGTCTTACACCATCAACTGATAAAACCAGTCTGTTTGTTGATAAACCTCTTATCATTGGGCTTCCACCCCCTAATTGACTCTTTTGAATGTATACATAACCACCTCTTTCAAGTAAATCTGCACTTGTCATGGGATTTGTGAATTCAATCATTGACCTATTAATTTGAGTTACTTTTTTCGGGACCTCTCTGAACTTNTGTGAAAATTTTGAAGCTGAAATTACTACTTCATCAAGTAANTCATTATCATACAATANTATCAACGTNNTTTTNAGTTTAGACTTTNGGAGTTTTTCNTCCTTGAATCCANATTGCTTTATAGTTAAAGTATCGNATCTTGAAAATTTGTCAAGANTTACNTTTCCATTTTTATCTGTTGTCTCATAATTACTNAAATCACTGAAAATTGATGCTCCANTNACAGGTTTNTTATTTTCATCGATNATGGTNAGATTCTGAGAGAATCCTGTAATTGTCCACACTAAAAAAAGATAAAACTTGTTCACGATTAAAATAATTTTCTGAGAACTTCAAGTGACTTTACAGAAACAAAATTTTCAATGTGTAGCTTATAATAAAGAATGATATTATCAAGTAAATTTTTTCTTTGCACAGAGTTAATGGTTAGTNAATTTAAATCATCAAAATTTATGCCTAAAATCATATTAAANCATTCTAATTCTTCATGTGAAATAAGATACTTTGAATCNTCAGTATTTGTATAACAACCATGTTGCAAATCAAAAAATTTATAGTGATTNTTTTCAGTTTCAGGNAAGAAACCTAAAAACTTAGATAACTTAATTAAAAAAGCTAAATGAAAAGAAGAATTAAATTTAGTNTCATCATAGTACTTNATTGAATCCTCAATAAAANTAAATAGTTCGAAATCTTTTTCTTGATGAACTAAAATTTTAGATAAAAATTCTGATAAAAAAATAACAACANCCATTTTTTTATAATNGGTATGAATNGTCTTAAGNCTAAATTTATTTTCAAAATCTTTAAAATAATGTANGCTTTTTTTACTGTTAAAATCAAATTCAATTTCAAGNAATGAGAGTTGTTGAAAGTAATTAGTTTTATTCTTTTTAGANCCTCCCCTTACAATAAAAGATGTAACGCCNAANTCCCGAACCAATAACTTTANAATTAGATCATTGTCTCTATACTTAAGCTTACTTAAAACAATAGCACTTGAGGAAATAATCATTAGCGAATTATCATTAGTTTTAAAATTTTTGTCTCATAAGATTCCAAATCCGAAAGCATTAAAATATAAACACCTGAAGCAACATTTTGATTTCTCAAGTTTTTGCCATTCCAAAANGCAGTTCCACCGTCNATTTCTAAGTTAAAATTTCTGTATCTAGAGTTAATATTAGATTGAGCCTCAGCTACCAAATTTCCTGNTATATCNGTAATCTTAATATTAACNTTTTCGGTCAAACCCTTAATTTTAATCTTATCTAATTNTGTATTGAATTCNGGTCTAACAGGGTTTGGATAAACAAAAGNATTTGAGAAATTCTCAGAACTTGAACTGCTGCCTGTGTTAAAGCTTACTAATCCNCGATCAGTTGCAAAATAGACCTTTCCNTTTACTGAATTTACAGAAATATCATTAATATTATTTGAAGGAAGTGGTGAATTTTCCTTNGTAAAGTGATAAATTGTTTGTTGACCATTAGGTGAAAAATAAAATACACCNGAACCNATTGTTCCAACCCATTTATTNTTTGCACCATCTACTTCNATATCTGTGATATATTGTTGTTCAAGAAGCTCCCTNGGAATACCATCTTCTAAAATCACAATCTTCTGCGTTGTAACGACTGAGGNATCAAAAAAGTTAGATGTATTATATAAAACCCTAAGACCCTGCACTGTACCAATCCATAAATGATTATTATTNTCAACTGCAATTGATTTTACATATGANGATGGCATATCTGATTGNTCTTGACTAAATACTTTTCTAAGTCTAANATTTCCTNAATCATTATTAAACCCTATTAATCCAGATCTTAAGCTAGCAATCCATTTATTTCCATAATCATCTATCTCAATGTCATTAAATCCAAGTTCATCCTGAAAACCATCATTTATAATTTCAGTAAAATCATAACTATTCCAACTATTATTNTCAAGGCTAAATGATTTCAATGGATTNTCAACTCTAGAATTTAAAACCCACAAATCTCCATTTTCATCAAATTCAATATCAGAAATTCTAANACTCTCATATTCAGAATCNGAAGTTAATAAAGTTTCTAANNCNCTATTNTTNTTATCNTATAATTCNGTNAAATTAAAATTNTCCATTTCAATTAATCCCCCATGAAATGANCTTATAAAAACATTNTTATTATCAAAGGGNTTTATAGAAATATTATTCAGATTAACTGCTTGATTTGGNATAGAATCCTTNGTTATATTGAACCAACTTNCTAAATTTTCATCATAGCTNCTNANACCACTATNTTTNAGAGGNTATGGATTAAAATATTCTGAATAACTTCCAAATGAAACCCATGTATGATTATTTAATGTTTCAACAGAAAATATATTATTTTCTAATGGACCATCAGGCATTAGATATGAAAAGCCACTATTACTATTTTCTATTACCAAAACACCTTTTTCTTCTGTAGCAATATATGTTTTGTTGTTTTTTATAATTCCATCATTGAAGACTGTCATATATGTTTCAGATTCAAAAAGATTTAATATTTGTGATAAATCATTATTATAAATGATGCAATTATCTTCTGAAATAATAATAATTTTTGAGTCATTAATACTAACATTTTTTATTTCATTTTCTGATGTCGATAAAGTAATAATTTCTTCATTTTTTATACTCATCAAATTAAAATCATCATAGAATAATATATTGTTTTCATTTATCAATAACTCATATATGTTTCCGGTATGAATTACTTGCCAACTATTAAAGTCAATTAAATTAGATTCTAAGTTTGCTCTAAAAATTCCCAGATCCGGGCTCGATGCATAAATATAATTTTCATCAACAATGGTACTACTTATATTGAGCATTGAAGCTAAGTTCCCGATATAATATGTATCACCAAATTCAAATGCATTTATATCATAGACAGATATTCCATAGCCAGTTGAGATTAATAACCCATCTCCGTTTTGATAAAAATGATTTATTTTTTTTCTGTCAGCAGGAATTGTAGGCTTATTTAATATATCATATATATTAATTATTGAATTTGAATTTATATTAATAATCTGTAAAAATCCACTACTATATCCTATTGCAATAAGATTATTATTTTCAGAGTGATAAAAAGCTGAAATTTCATCTCCAGATAATTCATTTAATGTATCAAATTTTTCTATTTGAGAATTAAAGATATTATATGAAAAAATCGAGTTGTATGAAGCAAAATAAATCTCAGTTACACCTTCAGCAATTGAGGGTATTGAATTGTAGGAAAAATATGTTTCCCACCCTGAATATGCTGATGAATTAGTTTCAATTGACAGCTTGTTTTGTTGAGTGTATAAAAGGGATACCATAAAACATAAAATGAAAAATAATCGGGCCTTTAACATATAATACTATCATTTATGTCTAATAAACGACAAATATACCAGTATAATATGTATAAAGTAAAAAATCAGATTACTCCTTGAGCTAGCATAGCATCAGCAACTTTAACAAAACCGGCAATGTTTGCGCCTTTGACGTAATTAACATATCCGTTTTTTTGCTTTCCGTGTTCAATACATGAATTGTGGATATTCAGCATTATTTCACGGAGCTTTTGATCTACCTCTTCGCGAGTCCAATTGTACCTCAAGGAATTTTGAGTCATTTCTAAACCTGAGGTTGCTACTCCACCAGCATTCGCAGCTTTTCCTGGAGCAAACAATATTTTTGCTTTGAGGAAAATTTCAATTGCATCTTTAGTTGAAGGCATATTTGCACCTTCACTAACACATTTACATCCGTTATCGACTAGTATTTTTGCATCTTTACCATTCAATTCGTTTTGTGTTGCGCACGGAAGAGCTATATCACATTTTACAGACCAAGGAGTTTTACCTTTTTTGAAAACAGCTTTGGGATATTTTTTTACATATTCACTGATTCTTCCTCGTTGAATATTTTTTAGATACATTATAAATTTTAATTTTTCCTCATCAATTCCTGATGAATCATATATGTAGCCTGATGAATCAGACATTGTCATTACTTTTCCTCCAAAATGTAATATTTTTTCAGCAGCATACTGTGCAACATTTCCTGATCCTGAAATAGCTACTTTTTTCCCCTTGATGCCATCATTCTCACAAGCCAACATGTCCTGAACAAAATATACTGTACCATAACCAGTTGCTTCTGGTCTAATTAAAGAACCTCCCCATGACATACCTTTACCCGTCAAAACTCCAGTAAACTCGTTAGCAAGTTTTCTATATTGACCATACATGTAACCAATTTCTCTTCCACCAACTCCTATGTCGCCAGCTGGTACATCTGTATTTGGTCCAATATGCCTAAATAGTTCAGTCATAAATGCTTGACAAAATCTCATTATCTCATTGTCGCTTCTTCCCTTTGGATTAAAATCACTACCTCCTTTACCACCACCCATTGGTAAGGTTGTTAAACTGTTTTTAAAAACCTGTTCAAAAGCTAAAAATTTTAAAATGCTCATATTCACGGAAGGGTGAAACCTCAATCCTCCTTTATAAGGGCCAATAGCTGAATTCATCTGAATTCTGTATCCTCTGTTTACCCATATTTCACCTTTGTCATCAACCCACGAAACTCTAAATGCTACAGCTCTCTCAGGTTCACACATTCTCATCAAAATATTTCTACCATGATAAATATCATTTTCTATAATATAGGGAATAACCGTTTCTGCAACTTCTTCAACAGCCTGCATAAATTCTGGTTGGTGCCCGTCTCTTTTTCGAACGATATTTAAAAAAGCGTCAATCTTTCTTTTCATAACTGAAAATTTACCTAACCTATAATAGGCCAAAATTAAATATTAAATAAAATTAGGGATTTAAAATTTTTATTTTACTAAAAAAAACCAGAATAATTAACAATTTTATAAAAAAGCATTTTTCAAATCATCAATTAAATCATCAACGTCCTCGATTCCTACACTTAATCTAATTAAAGAATCTGTAACACCAGATTTTTCCCTTTCCTCTGCAGGAATACTAGCGTGTGTCATGGTCGCTGGATGTCCACATAATGATTCAACTCCTCCAAGGGATTCTGCTAATGTAAATAAATGTAGTTTTTCTAAAAATTTTACAGTTTGTTTCTTATTAAAATCTTTAATTCTAAAAGAAAGCATTCCACCAAAACCTGACATTTGTTTTTTTGCAACATCATGATTTATATGAGAATCCAAACCAGGCCAATATACCTTTTCAACCATTTCATGGTTATTTAAAAAATTTGCAACATTGTGTGCATTTTCACAATGTCTTTGCATTCTTACATGTAGTGTTTTAATTCCTCTCAATGTTAGAAAACAATCTTGTGGGCCTGGAACTGCACCACTTGCATTTTGAATAAAATATAATTTTTCAGCAATTTCATCATCATTCAACATTAAAGCACCTAGTACAACATCACTATGTCCAGCTAAATATTTAGTAGCAGAATGCATCACAATATCAGCGCCTAAAGTTAAAGGATTCTGTAAGAAAGGAGATGCAAAAGTATTATCGACTACCAATAGTAAATTTTTTGCCTTACTAATTATTGAAAGTGCTTCAATATCAAAAACATTTATCATTGGATTTGTAGGAGTTTCAGCCCAAATAACTTTGGTGTTTTCGTTAATTAATGATTCTACATCAGAAACATTATGCAAAGATGTAAAATGAAATTTTACTCCATATTTTTCAAAAACCTTTGTAAATAAACGAAAGGTGCCCCCATATAGATCATTAGTACTTATTACTTCATCACCAGGGCTAAGTAATTTGATTATTGCATCAATTGCTGCTAAACCAGATGAAAAGGCGACACCATATTTTGCATTTTCAAGACTTGCAAATGAATTTTGTAGAGCTGTTCTTGTTGGATTATGGGTTCGCGAATATTCAAAACCTTTGTTAACACCAGGACTTTTTTGAGCATAAGTAGATGTTTGGTAAATTGGATGCATAACCGAATTAAATGCAGGATCAATTTTTTGTCCTCCATGAATTGTTTTGGTGTTAAATTTCATAATTATAAAAATTAATATAAAGCATAATGTCTCCAAAACAAAAGTATAGATTATCTTTAGAGAATTCAATAAATTTTATGGATAAAAGAATCCTAGCTCTTATAGCAGCTTTACTAGCAACCTCAATTTTTGGATTTAATCATACAATCGCTAAAGAGCTCATGCCAAATGTATTATCCCCTAATGCGCTATTATACTGTAGGGTTCTAGGAGCTGCAGTTTGTTTTTGGATTATTTCATTATTTGTAAAAAACGAAAAAGTAGAAATTAAAGATTTTAAGCTAATTATTATATGTTCAATTTTTGGAATGGGCTTAAATATGATTACAGCATTAAATGGCTTGTATAATTCAACACCAATAAATAGTGCAATAATTACCACTCTTGCTCCAATTTTTATTTTTCTTATTTCTGTAATCATAGTAAAAGAAAAAATAACTAAGAGAAAATATGTAGGGGTATTTATAGGCTTTTGTGGAACTCTAACATTAATTCTCTTAAATGAAAAATCAGTTTCAAGTGCTCTCAATATAAATCTGGGCAATTTTTATCTTTTTATAAATAGTATTTCATATGCACTTTATTTTGTTTTGGTCAAACCCCTTACCAAAAAATACAATATGATTACAATAATGAAATGGCTATTTCTGTTTTCAATATTTATTAATATGCCGTTTGGGCTGATTGAGTTTACCGAAATAAATTGGGTTGAAATTTCAGGAGTTTCTTTACTTAAAATATCTTATGTGGTAATATGCACTACATTTTTGGTCTATTTGTTGAATTTGTACGCCTTGAAAAATTTAAAAGCCTCAACAGTGGGGATGTTTATTTATCTGCAGCCAGTAATAGGGATTTTATTTGCTATCTATCGAGGAGCTGATGAATTAACACTAGCTGATATAAGTTCTGTTCTTCTTGTTTTTACAGGAGTTTATTTAGTTTCCAATAAAACCAGCAAAGCAACTTAAAAATCTATTCATATATTTGCTTAATATATGATTAAAAATGATTAAGTCCATGACTGGCTACGCCAGTGAATCTTTCATAATAAATTCAACAAAATTCATTGTTGAAATAAAGTCTGTTAATAGTAAAATATTAGATTTAAATATACGATTCCCTCATTTTTTAAAAGCTTATGAAAATGGTCTACGAAAAGAAATTTCAAACAAACTTCACAGAGGAAAGATAGAACTCAATGTTAATTCTGAAATAGGAGTAAATACAGATGAAATAAGTATTAATAAAGAAATTATAAGTAACTATATCCAACAACTTAAGGAGTTAGATGAGATTAATTCAGATGAAAAAGACTATTTGAAAATGGCAATGAGACTGCCAAATGCATACTCATCAAAATCAATCAATTTGAAAAAAAATGAGATTAATAATATTATTGATAAAATTTCAATAGCTGTAAAAAACCTAAACTATTATAGGGCTGTAGAAGGTTCAGAAATGGAAAAAGATTTCAGAAATAAAATTTCAGAAATTAAAAAGTTATTAGGCAATATTGAAAAAATTGAAAAAGATAGAATAGCAAAAAAGAGAACTAAATTAGTTGATGAGCTCAAAAGAATCGAATTAGATATTGATAATAATAGACTTGAACAGGAAATGATTTATTATCTTGAAAAATATGATATAAACGAAGAAATAATCAGGTTAAAAAGTAATATTTTAATTTTTGAAAATGCCTTACATTCAAACGAACCAGTAGGTAAAAAACTTGGATTTATTTGTCAAGAAATTGGTCGCGAAATAAATACAATTGGTTCAAAAGCGAATGATTCAAATCTTCAAAAGCTTGTTATTGAAATGAAAGATAGCCTAGAAAAAATTAAAGAAAACATTTTAAATATTCTTTGATGAGTAATTCAAAATTCATAATTATTGCAGCTCCCTCTGGTTCAGGAAAAACAACGATTGTTAACAAGCTTCTAAAAGAAAAAAACCTAAACTTATCTTTTTCAGTTTCAGCAACATCAAGAGCAGCTAGAAATAATGAAGTAGATGGATTAAATTATTTCTTTTTGAGTAAAGATGAATTTATTAAAAGAATTGAAAACAAAGAATTTATAGAATGGGAAGAGGTCTATGAAAACACCTACTATGGGACACTAATCTCAGAATTAGAAAATTCATCACAAAAGAATTTAATTTTTGATATTGATGTTGTGGGGGGGTTAAATATTAAGAAAAAATTTCCAAAACAAACAATTACAATTTTCATAAAACCGCCAAGTATAAATGAACTTGAAACAAGATTAATAAATAGAAATTTGGACTCAGACTCTAGTATAAAAACTAGAATTCATAAAGCTAAAGATGAAATATTATTAGCGGATAAATTTGATTACATTGTTGAAAACAATATTCTTGAGACAAGCTACAGCAAAGTATTAGCATTGGTTAAAAGTTTCATAAATGAGTAAAGAAAAGATAGGTTTATTTTTTGGTACTTTTGATCCTATTCATAATGGACATTTAAGAATTGCCAAATATATTACTGAAGAAAAATTAGCCGATAAAGTTTGGCTTGTAGTAACACCTGAAAATCCGATAAAAGTAGGAAGTAAAATATCTAGTTTTAATCATAGATTTAACATGACTAAAATTGCTACCGAAAAATACGATAATATAATACCAAGTGATTTAGAAGTTAATTTAAAAAAACCTAATTATACCATAGATACATTAGAATATATTTCAAACAAACTAAAGGATATTGAATTTAGTTTAATTATTGGGGAAGACAATTATAAAATTTTTGATACTTGGAAAGATTATAAAAAAATAATTAGTAAGTATAAGATCTTTATCTATCCACGAAAAGGAACACTAAAAGAAAATCTGCACATAATTAATGAAAACACAATGTATATCGGAGGTCCAAGAATTGATTTGAGCTCGACTAATATTAGAAAAATCATTTCTAAAAAATCTGACCCAAAAGATTTAATTTCTANCAAGGTTATGGANTATATAAATAGTAATAAATTATACCAATGAAAGAAACCAAATTAAAATTTGGNGTAATAGGAAGTGGAAGCTGGGCAACTGCATTNATTAAAATTCTTTCTGAAAATAATAATGATATAAACTGGTATATNAGAAATAAAGAAAATATAGAATTNATAAANAANAATTCTCATAATCCAAACTATTTAAGNTCCGTAGAACTTAATTTAAAAAAATTGAAAATTTCTGCAGAAATAAATGAAGTTGTCGAAGCGTCTAATGTNATTATTATAGCTGTTCCNTCTGAGTACGTNNATGATGAGATGAAAAAAATTGGTGTGGATATTTCAAACAAAATAATAATATGTGCCCTNAAGGGGCTTGTCCCAGAAACTGATCTTTTATTCGGAGAACACATGCAAAAACATTTTGACATTTCANCNNATAANTTTTTGGTAATTGGGGGNCCATGTCATGCAGAAGAAGTTGCATTAGAAAAACTATCATATCTTACCATNGGCTCTTCTAACTTAGAATTATGTAAAGTTATCTCCAAAAAATTTAGCTGTAGGTACATAAAGGTAAAAGCCTCTGATGATGTTATCGGAATTGAATATGCTAGTATGCTTAAAAATATATTTGCTTTAGCTGTTGGTATTTCCAATGGTTTAGGCTATGGAGATAATTATCAAAGTGTATTGATGAGTAATTCTATTAAGGAAATGAAAAGGTTTATTTCAAAAAGACATAAAATTAAAAGGAATATAAATAATTCAGCATATCTAGGTGATTTACTGGTCACTGGATATTCATCTTTTTCAAGGAATAGAATGTTTGGGAATATGATTGGTAAAGGATATACTGTTAAAGCAGCTCAACTTGAAATGAAAATGGTTGCCGAAGGATATATTGCAACAAAAAAAGCATATCTACTTAATCTTGATTTAAAGAAAAAAGCTAAAACACCTATTATTGATGCAGCATATAAAATTCTATACGAAAAGAGAAGCGCAAAAAAAATATTTAAAGATTTAAGCGATATAATTTCTTAAAATGAAGATTTAAATTGATCTAAAAATCTCACATCATTTTCACTAAGTAATCTTATATCATCAATTTGATGAAGAAGTAAAGCAATCCTATCAATCCCAAGNCCAAAAGCAAATCCAGAATATTCATTAGGATCAATTTTACAATTTTCTAAAACATTTGGATCAACCATCCCACAGCCCATAATTTCAAGCCAGCCAGTTCCTTTAGTCATCTTATAATCAGTTTCATTATTTAAGCCCCAATAAACATCAACTTCAGCACTAGGCTCGGTAAAAGGAAAATANGANGGTCTAAGTCTAATTTTTGACTTTCCAAATAATTGGGTTGTAAAATATTCTAATGTTTGTTTTAAGTCNGCAAAGCTNACGTCTNTATCAATNCATAGTCCTTCAATNTGATGAAAAAAACAATGAGANCGGGCAGANATTGCTTCATTTCTATAAACTCTTCCAGGTGAAATTGTTCTAATAGGAGGTTTATTATTCTCCATGTATCTNACTTGAACNGAACTTGTATGTGTCCTAAGCAAAAAGTCNGGGTTTTTTTCTATNAAAAATGTNTCCTGCATATCTCTTGCAGGGTGNTGTTCTGGAAGGTTCAAAGCNCTNAAGTTATGCCAATCATCTTCAATTTCTGGCCCCTCACTAATTGTGAANCCTATATTAGAAAAAATNTCAATTATTCTNTTTTTAACTACAGAAATNGGNTGNCGAGATCCAATATTAATTGGNTCACCAGGCCTTGAAATATCATTTATTTTTATATTTTCAGANGATTTAGAGCTACTCGCTTTAAGNGCTTCTACTTTATCNTGAGCTAAAGTTTTTAATTCATTTAATAAACGACCAGCNTTTTTCTTTTCACTACTATCTAANNATTTAAATTCAANAAAATATGAATTTAATAAACCNTTNTTNCCCAAAAATTTTATTCTAAACTCCTCTATTTCAGCNATTGAATCAGATTTGAAATCTTGAATNTCNTGAATATCTTTTTTTATTTTATCCTCCATAATAATCTATTCCCAAATTTATGAAAACTTAATTAATATAATTTGATTTAATAAAATAGTTAATAATTGCTTTTTTCATGAGAATTGTTTGTTCACCTGGCTTTAGATTTGGTAATTTTTTAATCAGCTTATAGTGAGGCCAGCCATCTTCATCTACAAAATCAAATTCATAATATCCATAATCACTTAATAACTTACAAACAGCTATATGTATAACCTCCATTTTCCTTTGCTTGTTAAGTCTTTTTTGAAATTGACCTAATTCCTGTAATCCGATTAAAAAAATTATTGAATCTAAATCGATTATTTGGTCTTCTGAAAAATCAACAGAAAGTTTATTTTTTAAATTATCCCACTTTATTTTTAACTCAGATTTCAATGCTTAACTTTATTGCAATATTAACTTTACTAATATAAAGAAGTTAATATTTATTAAATTAACTTCAATGAATATTTTATTATGAGTTATCTAGATCTTTTTTTTGGATTAATAATAGCCTGGGGAGCTTACAATGGTTTCTCAAAAGGGTTAATAAAAGAATTAGCTTCGATAGTAGGGGTAATTGCGGGGATATTCTTAGCAAAAAATTACTACCCATACTTAGATTTAAAACTAAAACCGATTTTTGAATCTGATGCAAATTTTATATCCATTCTTTCAGCTACAGTAATTTTTTTGACAACAATTATTCTGTTAAAAATTATTGCTAAAATCCTAACAAAACTCTTAAAAATAATTGCACTTGGATTACTAAATAGAATTATTGGATCTGTTTTCGGAGTTATAAAAACTATCCTTCTTTTATGTACTGTAGTTTTTATATTTTCAAATATTAATAGGGTAATAAGTATAATTGAAACAGAAAAACTTAACCAATCTTTTTTTTACCCAAAAATTGAGAAAATTAATAATATAATAATTGAAAGTAATTATAGGGAAAATGGTAATGAGGAGTGATGAAGAACTATTACCAGCTTTCCATCATTTAGTTTATAACCAAATGTAAATTCCACCTTTACTATATTGTCTGAACCATCTTTGAAAAAATAATTTCCCATTGCAATAGCTATAGTATCTTCTATAATATATCCTGAATTTTCAAAATTTACCTCAACCCATGGCTTCATTGCAAAACCTTCGTCTTCAGAACAAAAAGAATCATCTCCTCCTAGGAAATATGATAATGCCATTTTAAATGTTGGTCTAAATTGTTCAACTGATGCTTTTGTAGGCTTGAATAATATATCCTGATTTTCAAAATCATACATTTCGTTTAAAAATGAAGTAGTGTATTGAATGCACTCCAAATTATTATGTTTTAAGCTTCCAATTCTTATAATTCCTTCGCCCCATTTTTTTTGAGCTTCATGAATTAATTCTTTTGTTATCATATTATCTTAATTTCTTTATTATTAATCCAGCCTTCTTGACCATTTACTAATTTTATTTTTACCCATTCTTCATTGAAACTATCAATGATCTTTACCTTAGTACCTGGATGCAAATTAAGTAAATTCTCACTTCTTTCATTTGGCTCTGCTTTGATTTCAGTTTTTGTTGAAAAGATAATTGCATATTGTTCAACATAATTTTTTTCATAGGCATGAAAGCTAATATTTAATGTAGTGCTAATCAGAATAAATAAAATGAATAAAAAAGTAAATGAAGCTCTTTTGAAATTAGGTTCTTTTGAAAAGAAGTATAAAACAAATAGAACAAGAAACAGGAATGATAAAATTATTGATATGTAGCTCCATGCAGAAAAACTCAGAATATTTGAAATTTTATTTAATTGACTTTCGATAAATGGTTCTGGGATTTTTGTTATATCATCAATAATTGAATTATTAACCATTTTTAAATTATTGATTGCGTCTTTGTCATTAGAATTAAGTTTCAACGATTTTTCGTAAAACAATATACTGTTTGCTGTATCATTTAATTTATAAAACGAGTTTCCAAGATTAAAGTATAATTCAGCCGAATGAAATCCTGAATCTAAAATTTGATAATATATCTCAATTGATTTTTCATATTTTGATTCATTATAAAGATTATTGGCCTCTATGAATTTATCATTCAAATCAGAAAAATCAAGCTGATTTTGACTGTAAAGATTGTTTGAAACAATCATCACAAAAAGAACAAAAACTATATTATGTAAATATTTTAATATCATTATCTAATATTTTTCAAGCTGCTCAATAAATTGTTTTGTCTTATTATAATCATCGCTCATTGCATCTATATTTAAAGGAGTATATCTGGCAAGTTGACAATTTTCAAAAATCTCAAATAATAAATCAACTGTATTTTTTTCTACATTCATTTGCTCAAGCTTAATTTGAATAACTTCATTTTTAAAATCAGAATTCTTAATTTTTAGCTTTGTCTTTAAATATATTGTTAATGCTTTGTCAATAGATTCATAAAATTTTTCTTTGTTTCCAATTAGGACCTTTGACTCGTCTAATAGTTTATTTGTTTTATTTCGGGCAAGCTTTAGTTCGTCAATCTTTTTTGAGTTATAGTTTCTGATAAACTTAGTTACAATTATAATTATAAAACAAATTATTAATGGTGTAATTAGTAAAATCCAATAGAAAATTGAATTAAAAAATATACCCTCGTTTACTTTTGAAAATTTTGTTTTGGTTTTAAAGGATGAGAATTGACTCTCAGATAATTGAATTTTATTTGTTTTAATATTCTCAGAGTTATCCTCAGAATCTAAGGAAGGTTTGTAAACTCCTTCAACATCGATAAAAATTGGATCTGAATAAATGGTTTTATAATCTTCTAACTCGGGATCAAAAAACGAAAATTTTGTTTGGGGAATCGTATACTTTCCAGGGTTATTGGGCACAACTGTATATTTATTGTTTATATTTCCCTTAATTCCGTTAGATCTAACCGAAACATTTGATATTTTTTCGGGCTCGTATACCTCTAATGATACTGGTAAAGATATCTTTGGATCATCAAATAAATTAAAATTACCTTTTCCAGAAACAATCAAACTTAATTGAAATGCCTCATCTAATAACAATTCTTTTTTATCAGATTTAATCTCAAAATTAAATTTCCCAACAGCGCCAGAAAAATCCAATGGTTTATTATTAAGTGGTAATGGCTTAACATCAATAATTGAGCTTCCAGAGGAAACAGTTTTGTTTACACTAGATGATATAAGATTTCCGAAAAAATCTCTCCTATTTGAAGGGACCTGAACAGAAATATCTAAAGTTAATGGCTCAATTTTTAATTTACCTGTTTTCTGAGGATACAATAATGTTCTTCGTAATATAACATATCTGTAAGGTTCACCTTTATATGTGCCATTTTGAACATTCAGTGACTTAATATCTATATTATTATTCCAAAAATTAGCATATCTTGGAGCTTCCAATTCTCTCCAATTATCAACCCCAGTATCTGGTGCAACATAGAGCTTATAGATGACTGAGACAGCCTCATTTAAAAAAGGGTTATTATCGGATAACTCCGCAACTAAGTGTATCTTTTTATCTGCAATGTAATTTGGATCATTAGGATTTGTTGGTTTATCAACGGCTGATGTTACGATAATTTGAACTGGAAGAGTTTTATAAATTTCCCCGTCTACTTCAATGGAGGCCTGACCAATTTCAAAAGAGCCTTTTTCAATTGGAGATAAAAAATATGAATAAGTTTTAGAGTATGATCTTTTACCGTTAATCCAAGAATTTCTGATTGATTGGCTTGGACCTCCAACAATTCTAAAGTTTTCAAAAGTTGGGGGTATAAAATTGTCACCATCTTTGTCAACCGAAAACTCTACTTTTACTCTTTCATTTAAACCTAATTGATTCTTACTCAATTTTGTGTTAAAATTAACCTGTGAAAAGGCTGAAAAGCTAATCAGGAAAAGGATTATATGTATAAATTTATTTCTAAACATTACCAGTCTTTTTCAGAAACAACTTTTGTGCCTTTTTGTTTCTTATCATTCACTTTTGCTTGAACTTTCTTTTCAGCATTTTCCATAGCCTTCAATAAATTTTTAATCTGTTGAGGAGAAAGTTTTGATTGTTGATTCTTGTTTTCTTTAGGTTTCTCANNCTTATTCTGATCATCNTNGTTTTGATCNTCTTNNTTNTNANNATCNTTATTCTNATNATCNTNNTTNTGATCATCTTTATTCTCATTATCCTTNTTCTGATCATCTTTATTTTGATCATCATTTCGCTGTTCCTCTTCACATTTCTTAGCCAGTGCTAAATTGTAACGAGTTTCATCATCACTGGGGTTATTTCTCAAGGCATTTTTATATGCTAATACTGCTTCAGAACACATGTCTTTTTTCATTAGAGAGTTGCCTAAATTGTGAAAAGCTTTGTGTTTTTCAGATTTATTTTTTGCAAGTTTGGTTGATTCTATTTGTCTTGAAATTGCTTCATCATATAGACCTTCGCTGTAATATTTATTAGATAAATTAAATGTGGCTCTTAAGTCACTTAGTGAATCGTCAATAGCAACTCTAAAATTCTTTTCAGCTTCCTCAAAGTTATTTTCAATAAACTTATTTCCTTTGTTATAAAATTTAGCATAATTTTCAGACTGAGCATAAATATTATATGATGCCAGAATGGAAATAAAAAAGCAAAAAAGTATATTATTTTTCATTGAATAAATTTAAGTTTTTTAGCCATATAGTTTTACCATCTCTCATGAAAATATCGATAACTATCAATANAAATCCAATTAAGATAAACCACTGAAATTGGTCTTTAAATTCAGAAAATTTTTGTGTATCAAATTCTTTTTTTTCAGTGTTTTCTAAAATTTCAATTACCTCATTTATCACATTTTCAGTTACAGAACCATCTATNTATTTTCCTTTGGTTTTATCAGAAATATTTTCAAGATAATTTTTATTAAGTTTTGTAATAACCACCTCTCCATTGATATCTTTTTTATAGCTCATTACAATTCCATTTTTTTTAATCGGAATAGGTGAGCCCTTTTCTGTTCCGACACCAATCGAGTAAATGGTAATATTATTTTTCGCAGCTAAGTCTGCCATTTCATAAGATAAATCATTATGATCCTCTCCATCTGAAACAATAAATAATAACCGCTCTGTTGACTGGTCTTGATCAAAATAAGTAGAAGATAATCGGATAGCTTCATCAATAGCAGTCCCTTGTGATGAAAGCATATCAGTATTCATATTTTGCAAAAACATTTTAGCTGATGAATAGTCAGTGGTTAATGGTAGTTGAGGAAAAGCCTTGCCAGCATAAGCTACAATACCAATTCTATCACCACCCAGATTATTTATAACTTGGCCTACTAGCTGCTTAGATTTTTCTATTCTACTAGGAGCTATATCTTCAGCAAGCATACTTTTAGAAACATCCACTGCAAAAACTATATCAACTCCTAGTCTTTGAAAAGTCTCAATCTTAGTTCCAATTTTAGGATTAATCATAGCGATTATAAACATTGAAGTCCCAATNATCATAAAAAATATTTTTATGATAGGTTTTAGGTTTGAAATGTTTGGGCTCAATCTTTCCAAATTGGACTTTGAGAAAAATAATTTCTGAGTTTTTATTTTCCAAGCTCTGTCAAAAATAAACAGTATGCTGATTAAAATAATCAACAAAAANAACCAAGACCATGATATGTTTTCTAATTCATACATTATATAAAACTTCTTAGTATTGTTAATTTCATAATCATCTCAAAGGCAATTAATATAATTGCAGGCAGAAGGAAGTATCTAAACTTTTCGTCAACTGAATAATATTTAAACTCCTCTATCTCTGTCTTTTCTAACTCATCAATATCTGAATAAATTTCTTTTAGTGTTTCATTGTCTGTAGCTCTAAAATATTTTCCTCCGGTCATTTCAGAAATTTGAGTAAGTAAGTTTTCGTCAATTTCAACCTGAACATTTGCATAATTAAATTTTCCTCTTGCATCAATACCAACCGGGGATAATGCAAGACCATTTGTTCCCAATCCAATGNAATATATCTTAATTTGAAATTCTTTTGCCAACTCAGCTGCTGTTATAGGATCAATAAATCCTGCATTATTTACTCCATCAGTCAAAAGAATAATTACCTTACTCTTAGCCTTACTGTCTTTTATCCTATTTACGGAAGTTGCTAGGCCCATTCCAATTGCAGTTCCACCTTCAATAATATTATTGTATTTAATCTCCCTAAGAGATCTTAGTGTTATAGTCTTATCAGAAGTAANTGGTGTTTTTGTATAACTTTCACCAGCATATTCAACCAGCCCTATTCTGTCTGAAACTCTATTTTTAATAAACTCGTCAGCAACATTTTTTAATGCATCAAGCCTGTTTGGTTTTAAATCTTTTGCCAACATACTTGCAGAAACATCAATTGCCATTATTATATCGATACCACTATTTGTTTTTACTCTAGTTGATGTATCAATTACTTGTGGTCTTGCTAGAGCAGTAATAATTAATATTAATGAAATCAACCTTAAAAATTTGAATGTTGATTTTAGTTTTGAATAAAAGTTTCCTGAATTACCAAAGGCTTCTGAATTAGAAAATTTAATCGAGTTTGTTATATTATCACTCTTAAGGTAATTCCATAAGACTAATAAAGGTATGACGGCCAATAAAATAAAGTACTCTGGATTTAAAAATTCTAAATTCATTTTTCTTCTTCTTTTAATACTTCAATTGACTTAATAATTCTTTCTCTAATTTCATTCACATATCTTTTTTCATGTGTTAAAAGAATTGCTGTTTTAAATCCTGTTTCTGTTAAAAAACCAATAACATTATAATTTCCAGATTTATACTTCTTATTACTTATTTTAAAATCTGAAGTTCCTGAAATAAGTAGACCTTTTCCTTTATTTTTTGTTTCAAATTCCTCATACTTTACAAGCATATTTTGAAGTCCCCTACTTTCTAAATCATCCAAACTTGACTCTAAAATTGATTGGAAATTTTGTGGTTCAATCTTCGATTCAGAGGAATAGTTTGAGACAAAAAATTCAATAGATTGACTTGAATTTGAGAAATAAAATTGAGATTCCATTTTATAATTTTCATATAAAAACTCATTATCGTTATTTAATCTTACTAAAGCATCAGGAGTTTCAGCAAATATTCCAGGAGACCCATATTCGGATTTTACCCAAATTTTATTTAGCAATCTAAGATTTTTATTAAATGTTATCCTATCTAACGAATATTGAAAACCATTTATAAAACCTGAAAAAATAAATAATAAGAAAATTAAAGAAGCTGCTGAAATTGAAACAATTTTTAGTCTTTCATTTCTCAACTTCTTCTCTGCTTGTTTTTGATAATTTAAATTTTTTAATTTTTCTTTTTCACTGGGTTCAGGTAGTAATTGTGAAAAAAGTTGAACCTCTTCATTAATAATNTTAAGGTCATTTTGAATAACATTTTTTTCAGGAAGAAATTTTGCAAACTTTACTAAGTCTGCTCTTTTAAAAACATCTTCAATTCTATTGATAGATTTCTTTGAAATATTAAAAGAATTTATTTCTCTTAAGTTTTTTAGTTTTAAGATTAGCTCACCAGTAGTACTTTCTAAAGCTCTTTCATATACTTCTTTTTCAAAAAAAGTTCTTATTGCATATGTTAATTCAGAATAAAACAACTTAATATCTACTTTCGAATCAAGATTAATTTTTTCTAAATCACTTAATCTTTTCTTAATTAATTCAATAGGTCTTAATGCAGGTTTAATGTTTAATAGTGGATTAAAAAAATCGACAAGTTGTCTTCTAAAAAAAAGTAAAATCAGGATTAAAAAAATAGTGAATAGAATAATTGGGTAATTATTCATTAAACGAAGTTTGAAAATTTCTAATGTAGAGAACTTATCAAATGACGGCTTTATATCGTAAAGACCTTGCCTAGTAGTGTCAACTTCAACCAAATTAACTAAGATTTTTTTTGAGTCAGTAGAAAATAATTTATTTCCAATTTGAATCTTTATTTTTGGAATGATATATTCTCCTTCGTCAAATGATGTAATACCATATTTCTTTGAAAATAGAAAACCCTCTTCAACTTCAGTTGTATCAATCTGGTATTCTGAAATTAATTCGAAAGGCACAAACGAGGTTGAATCTGGAAAAATAATATTTTCCACCCTTTCAGAACTGACATCAATTGTATAAATAAGTTCTTTTCCTATTAATGTTGAATCAGATTCAACAGAAGCAGTAACATTTTGTGAAATAGATGTAATGCNTTGTAAAAAAACAAAACAAATAATTAAAATATTGAAAAACTGTTTCATCTACTCTTAAAATATTTTAATANTTTTTTTTGATAATCATCCTGTGTATTACATTCAATTATTCCAGATCCTGACCTTTTAAAATAATCCATAAACTCTCTCCTTTTGGAATTATAATATTCATTGTATTTCCTCCTGATTTTTTTTGAATTAGTATTTACTGTAATTCGTTTTCCGGTTTCATTATCATTAATATCAATNACACCTAAATTTGGAATAATTTCTTCGGTTTTATCATATATTCTAATTCCTGTTACATCATGTCTAGAAGAAAATATTTTAAGAGAATTTGAATAATCTTGAGAAATAAAATCAGAAATAATAAAAGCGATAGATCTGTTTTTTAAAATATTGGAGACAAACTTTAAAGGAACATTAATATCGGTCTTTTTACTCTTTGATTTAAATTCTAGCAACTCTCTAATAATCCTTAAGACATGAGATTTACCTTTTTTTGGGGGGATGTATAATTCAACATTATCAGAAAATAAAATTAATCNAACTTTATCGTTGTTTTTAGTTGCTGAAAATGCTAAAGTTGCCGCTAATTCGGTAACATATTCATTTTTAAAAGCTGAGTTAGATCCAAAAAAATTGGAGCCAGAAATATCAATAATTAACATCATTGTTAGCTCTCTCTCCTCCTCAAATACTTTTANAAATGTGTCGTTATATCTCGCTGTTACATTCCAGTCAATTGCTCTAACATCATCTCCGAATTGGTATTGTCTTACTTCACTAAAAGCCATACCTCTACCTTTGAATGTAGACTGGTACTCTCCACCAAAGATGTGATCTGATAATCTTTTGGTTTTGATTTCAATTTTTCTGACTTTTTTTAGAAGATCTTTTGTTTCCATTGTTATGAGTTTATGGAACAGCTATTTCATTTACAATTTTTGTGATAATATCAACAGATGACATGTTTTCTGCTTCAGCTTCATAAGAAATTCCAATTCTGTGTTGTAAAACATCAAACACCACTGCTCTTACATCATCTGGAATTACAAATCCTCTTCTGTTTATGAAAGCATAACATTTTGCAGCTAAAGCAAGATTAATACTTCCTCTTGGTGAAGCGCCAAAAGATATTAGTGGTTTTAATTCTGATAAATTATATTTTTCTGGAAATCTAGTGGCAAAAATAATATCAAGTATATATGACTCAATTTTTTCATCCATATAAACTTCTCTCACAACTTTTTGCGCAGTTATAATCTTTTTTAGTGTCACTACAGGTTTTACCTTGCTTGCAGTATTTTCTAAATTTGCACGCATTATTAATTTTTCATCATCTAATTCAGGATAGGTAATAACTGTTTTTAACATAAATCTATCTACCTGAGCTTCCGGCAGTGGATATGTTCCTTCTTGGTCAATTGGATTCTGAGTAGCCATAACCAGAAACGGCTCTTCCAACTTAAATGTTTCTTCACCAATTGTAACTTGTTTTTCTTGCATTGCTTCTAACAGAGCCGATTGTACTTTTGCAGGTGCTCTATTTATTTCGTCAGCCAGAACAAAATTTGCAAAAACAGGACCTTTCTTAACAGAGAATTTTGACTGTTTCACATTATAAAGTTGTGTCCCAACGACATCNGCAGGTAAAAGATCAGGTGTGAATTGAATTCTACTGAAATTACCACTAATTGCCTTTGATAAAGTATTGATAGCAAGGGTTTTTGCTAAACCAGGGACACCTTCTAGTAATATGTGGCCTTTTGCAAGAAGACCTATTAAAAGTTTATCCACCATATTCTTTTGACCAACAATTACTTTATTCATCTCTGATCTTAACAAATCAATGAAAGCACTTTCTTTTTCTATTTTTTCATTAATTTTCTTTATATCAACTTTGTTTTCCATGACTAAAAATTATTATAACTTTAAAATTGGTTTGCAAATTGATAAATCATTACAAATATCTCTGTTAACATTAGGTTAAAAAAGACCATTTTTAACCAAATATTAACATTTTGAATAACTTAAAATTTAAGACTTGAAAACTATACTTATAACTGGGGCAACAAGTGGTATTGGATTAGCAGCTGCTAAAAAGTTAGCAAATGAAAAAAATCAATTGATTCTTTGTGGAAGAAGACAACGTAAATTAGATGAAATTTCTGAGGAACTTTCAAAATCCGCAAACGTATTATCACTTTGCTTTGATGTTTCAAATAAAAATGAAGTAAGTAAACTTTTAAGTAGTCTTCCAAAGGAGTTTTGCTCTGTTGACATTCTTATAAATAATGCAGGAAATGCTCATGGGCTTGATACAATTCAAGATGGTTCGCTTGATGATTGGGATAATATGATTGATAGTAATGTGAAAGGTTTGCTTTATGTTTCTCGTGTTATCATGCCAAAAATGATTGAAAAACAAAGTGGGCATATAATTAATATAGGTTCTCTAGCAGGAAGAGAAGTTTATGAAAAGGGCAATATTTACTGCGCAACAAAACATGCGGTGAATGCTATTTCAAAAGCTATGAGAATTGATTTAAATAAGACAGGTATTAAAGTATCTGAAATTAATCCAGGACTTGTGGAAACCGACTTTTCAAATGTACGTTTCAAGGGGGATAGTGATCGGGCAGAAAAGATTTATCANGGTTACAAGGCACTACAAGCAGATGATATTGCTGATATTATAGAATTTGTTATAAATAGACCAAGCCATGTCAATATTGCAGATATTTTAGTGCTTCCTAAAGCACAAGCATCAAGCTCAATTATCGATAAGAAATAATATTTAACAAAAATTTATAATGTAACCTTTGCGTAACATTAATTAAAATGTTACGTTTGCGTTACATTAATTAAAAATTACAATATTATGTTTACTATTCAATATCTAGCTGCAGAAATCACAGATGTTTTTGGAGTATTTATTCCCATTATTGCCATTCTATTGCCAGTATTTATAGTTCTGATTGTTTTTGTTTATGAATCAAAAAACAAAAAATACAAATACGATGCTTTAATTGAAGTTTCCAAAAATGTTAAAGACAGTGAAGAAGTAATTGATCTTTTAAAATCTTTTAAAGAGAGTAAAAAATCGAATAAAGATTTAAGACGAACTGGTTTAGTTACCCTTTTCACAGGAATTGGTCTTGCAGCATTAGATGAATTTGGACTTGATACTNGAGTATTATTTGGAGTTGGGCTACTTGTTATGTTTATAGGGGTTGGCCAAATGATTGCAGGATATGTTTATCCCAATCAACCTGATGAAATCAATGATGTAGTAGAAAGCTATGAAAAGAAGTAAATTTTGGGAAGAAATCACAAAAATCTTAACAACAATCTTGAGGAGGTAAGAAAATCTGCGGGAATGACGCAACTGCAACTTTCAGAAAGTGCAGATGTTTCTAGAAAAAGCATAAATGCTATTGAAAATGGCATTTATGTTCCTTCAACAGTATTAGCATTAAAAATTGCTAAAACTCTTGGATGTAAAGNAGAAGATTTATTTAATCTACCTAACAATTAAAGATCAAATTTTATTCCCTGCGCTAGCGGAAGATCATCTGTGTAATTAATTGTATTTGTTTGTCTTCTCATGTAAATTTTCCAAGCATCTGAACCTGATTCTCTGCCACCACCAGTATCTTTTTCACCACCAAATGCACCCCCAATTTCAGCTCCAGAAGTACCTATATTCACATTAGCAATTCCACAATCAGAACCTGCAGCTGAAAGGAATTTCTCAGCCTCTTTTAGGTTGTTTGTCATAATTGCTGAAGACAATCCTTGTGTAACATTATTTTGAATTTCAATGGCATTGGTTACCGGTCCAGAGTATTTTAGTAAGTATAAAATTGGAGCAAATGTTTCTTCTCGAACAATATGAAAATCTGGTTTTGCCTCAGCTATAGCAGGTTTCACATAACATTCACTTTCATAACCCTCTCCCTCTAAAATACCTCCTTCAAAAATTATGTTTCCACCTTCCTCAACTACTTTATCCAAAGCTTTAGAGTACATGTCCACAGCTAATTTGTCTATGACAGGCCCCACATGATTTGATTGATCAAGGGGATTTCCAATTTTAATCTGCTTGTAAGCATTTACAATTGCATCACGAACTTCATTATATATATCTTCATGAATAATTAATCTTCTTGTTGAAGTGCATCTTTGACCTGCAGTTCCAACTGCTCCAAAAACCGCACCCATTACAGTCATCTTAACATCAGCATCAGGGGTTACAATAATGGCATTATTGCCTCCAAGCTCTAATAATGATTTCCCTAATCTAGCGCCAACTTCACTGGCAACAATTTTACCCATTCTAGTTGAGCCTGTAGCAGAAATAAGAGGAATTCTCTTGTCTTTTGTCATATATTCTCCGACTTTATAATCTCCGTTTATTAAACAAGAAATTCCTTCAGGCAAATCATTCTCTTTTAATATATCAGCAATAATCTTTTGACATGCAACTGAGCAAAGTGGTGTTTTTTCACTTGGTTTCCAAACACATACATCACCACATATCCAAGCTAAAGCTGTATTCCAAGACCAAACGGCAACAGGAAAATTAAATGCTGAAATAATCCCAACAATTCCAAGTGGATGATATTGCTCATACATTCTATGCCCAGGTCTTTCACTGTGCATAGTTAAACCATTTAGCTGTCTGGAAAGTCCAACTGCAAAATCACAAATATCAATCATCTCTTGAACCTCTCCTAATCCCTCTTGAAAACTTTTTCCCATTTCATATGAAACCAAAACGCCTAATGATTCTTTTAAGTCTCTAAGTTTATTTCCAAACTGTCTTACGATTTCACCTCTTTGAGGTGCAGGGACTGTTCTCCAAAATTTAAAGGCAGACTGAGCGCTTTCGATTACCTTATTGTAATCTTCAAAAGTTGTCATAGAAACAGTTCCAATCTCTTTTCCATCAACCGGGGAATAACTGCTAATCTTTTCTCCATCACTGAAATATTTACTTCCAGTAGATGTTCCAATATTATGATTTGACAATCCTAATTCCTTAAGTGAGTTTTCAATATTCATGATAAATTATTTAACTTGACGAAGATAAGGATTTATTAATATTTACGGGTTATGAAAAAATATTTGTGTCTGCTAATTATCATACTTTTTAGCTGCAATAATNATGATGAAAACAAGATTGCAATTGTCATTCGTGGAGGTGCAGGAATTATACTAAAAGAAAATATTTCTATGGAATTTAATACTCCAGGAATNTATCGAGCTTATGTCAACAAATATGGGGAAAAAGAAATTTTCCTCTATAATGAATAAGCTATTTAATTTCTGAAATTTTAAGGGTGTTCACCATACCACTTTCCTTAACTGGCATCGAAGCAAGGTTTATTACCATATCACCTTTTTTTGCAAATCCTTTTTTATTTACAATCTCATTAATTTCATGAATAGTCTTGTCAGTTGAAACCGATCTATTATAATAGAAGGCTTTAACTCCCCATAGTAAATTTAACCTACAAAGTATTCTTTTATTGGAAGTGAAAACAATAATATTTGAATGTGGCCTCCATGACGAAACTTGAAATGCTGTATAACCACTTCGAGTTAATGTTGTAATTGCTGCAATTTTAGTTTCATTTGCTATTTGTGCAGCATGATAACATATAAACTTAGTAGTATATCTATTTGTTTTGATTTTCGGAGGCGACTCAGGAACAGAGATCATATCGGAATATTCAACACTTGTAATAATCTTTGAAATCTGATTTACTACTTCTGCTGGATATTTTCCAACTGAGGTCTCAGCAGAAAGCATTACAGCATCAGCACCATCCATGATAGAATTTGCCACATCATTTACCTCAGCTCTACTCGGCTTGAGACTGTCAATCATACTTTCCATCATCTGTGTAGCGATAATTACAGGAATCCTATGTTTCTTGGCGAGGTACACAATTCTTTTTTGCAATAGTGGTACTTCTTCAGATGGAATTTCAATTCCTAAATCTCCTCTCGCAACCATTATTCCATCTGAATTTTGAATAATTTCCTCAATATTTTTTATTGCCTCTGGCTTTTCAATTTTTGCTATAATAGGTATTTTTTCATCTGATTCTTTTTCGATGATTTTTCGAAGATTTATCATATCATTAGCATCTCTAACAAATGACAATGCAACCCAATCTANCTCTTTGGAAATTGCATAAAGTAGGTCCTCCTTATCTTTTTTGGTTAGTGATGGAGTGGAGATCTTAGTATTAGGTAAGTTGACACCTTTCTTAGAAGATAATTTTCCACCTTGGATATTTCTTAATTTTACCTCATCCTTTTTATTAGTAGAAATAACTTCAAAAATCAATTTACCGTCATCAACTAAAACCTTATCTCCTTTCTTAACATCTTTGGCAAAATCTTTATATGAAAGCGATGCTTTTTGTTTATTACCTATAATTTCTTTTTCTGTTGATAATGTAAACACATCTCCCTTTTTGAAAACCACACCATCCTCAATTTTTCCTACTCTAATCTTTGGCCCCTGCAAATCTGCCAAGATTGCAACATTAGTATCTAACTCCTTATTTAAAGTTCGAATAAGCTCAACATGTCTATCAACCTCTTCATATGTTGCATGGGAAAAATTAATTCTAAATACATTAACTCCAGCTTTGATTAATCTTGACAGCATAGTTTTATTACTACACCCAGGACCCAGCGTTGCGACAATTTTAGTTTTTTTGAATTTTATATAACTCATGAAAAAATTAAATTTTCTTTGTTTTCTAATCTATTCTCAGAAATAAACGATGTGATTACACCACTAATTTCTGAAATTTTTTTTAATACTTTGTCTACATATTTCTTATTTACAATATTTTCTATAATAAGAAAATAATCAACTGACTTTTGTTGGCTCAAAAGATTCATTTCGTTTGAAGCCGTATTTCTTAGACCAAATAAACTTAAATCTTCTTCAGAATTTTTTTCTAAAACTAATGACTTATTAGAGAAAAAAATCCATTTCAAATATTTTGTATCATCTAAATATTCATATTGCGAGTAATTTGCATCTTGCTCTTCAAAATAAATATCATTGTTTTTCCTTTTCAAACCAATATTTAGTTTTTTATTTAAAAAAAATGCCAATCTAAATTCATCTAAGTCCGAATGAATTGCAATTAGATGATAATTTTCAGGAAATTGATTTAAGTTTAATTTATGGTTATTCAAAATATGAATTTCTCTATAAAGATAAGCTTATTCTATGAATTCTGATTTTGATATTTTAAAATATCTTCTTGAAACATGAAAAATGCTCTCTTTGAAGCTTTTTCCTCAGCTTTTTTCTTTGAGGTATCTCTTGCTTTCGCTATCACTTTATCATCTATTGATAGTTTAACAGAAAAGTGTTTTATCGAATCTTTACCAGTGTCTTCAAAAGTTTCGTAATTATATAGCTTCTTATTTTTTTGGCACCACTCAATAAACAAACTCTTATAACTAATGATTTTATTTTTAAGTTTCTCCAGATTAACGTGAGGATTAATTACACGATCAAATATGAATTTCTTACAATGAGGGTAGCCCCGATCAAGAAATATAGCGCCAATAAGTGCTTCAAAGAGATTACCATGGATATTATCACCATAGTTTTCTTCGGAAATATTTGAATCAACAAACTGTAGCAGATTTAATTCCAAGCCAAGTTCATTTAAATGGTTGCGGCTAACAATTTTTGATCTCATTTGAGTAAGGTAACCTTCTGAACCGGTTGGGATATTTTTAAATAAATAAGAAGAGATAATAGAACTTAAAATAGAATCACCCAAAAACTCTAATCTCTCATAGTTAACAGCTACTCCATTTAAATCTTTTTTATTTAAAGAGCGATGTGTAAAAGCTCTCTTGTAGTACTTAAGAGATTTTGGTGTAAATTTTAAGAGATTTTTTATGGGTCNATAAAATGGGTCTTTTTTTAATTTTATNAATTCATAAAAATTAAAATTCATACTAATCCCATTTTTTAAACAATACACAAGCGTTATGCCCACCAAAACCAAATGTATTACTCATACCAATTTTCGCATTCCTTTTTTGTGCTTTATTTAAGGTTAAATTCAACTTTGGATTGATATTCTCATCTATATTTTGGTGATTAATGGTAGGAGGCACAATACCATTTTTAAGAGATAATATAATCGAAATTGCTTCAACAGCTCCAGCAGCACCTAAAAGATGGCCTGTCATTGACTTAGTCGAGTTGATATTAATATTAGGAGTATGATCTCCAAAAATATAATCAATAGCTTTTAATTCAGCTACATCACCTAAAGGGGTAGAAGTACCATGAGTATTAATTAAATCAACGTCATTGATACTAACTTTTGAGTCATTTAAACAATTTTTTATTACAGCCTTTACACCATNTCCTTCNGGGTGAGGAGCAGTAATGTGGTGAGCATCTGATGACAGACCTCCTCCAAGAAATTCTGCATAAATCTTTGCACCTCTTGCCATAGCATGTTCATATTCTTCCAGGATTAAAGTTCCAGAACCTTCACCTAATACAAAACCATCACGAGTAGAATCAAAAGGTCTNGATGCGGATTCGGGTGAATCATTTCTNGTTGAAAGTGCATGCATAGCATTAAATCCTNCCATNCCNGCAATATTTACNCCAGCTTCNCTGCCGCCAGTTACNATAACATCNCAATANCCTANTCTTATNTAATTCAAAGNATCGACCATNGCATTTGCACTTGAGGCACAGGCAGAAACAGTTGTNTAATTTNGCCCCATAAATCCATAATTCATNGAGATATAACCAGGAGTTATATCGGCAATCATTTTAGGAATGAAAAANGGGTTNAATCTAGGAGTTCCATCTCCTGAGGCATGTTCTAACATTTGATTTTGAAAAGTTTCAATTCCTCCAATACCTGACCCCCATATTACACCAACACGTAATTTGTCAATTTTTTCTAAATCTAAACCAGAATCTTGTATAGCCTCTTCTGTTGAAATCATACCATATTGGGTGAATCTATCCATTTTTCTTTGTTGTTTCCTGTCAAGATGAAGAGAAACATCAAAGTCTTTTAGTTCACAAGCAAACTTTGTTTTGAATTTTTCAGTATCAAAATATGTGATTGGGGCTGCACCACTTTTACCTTCAATAAGGCCAGTCCAAAAATCATTAAGGTTGTTCCCAATTGGGGTGAGAGCTCCAAGACCAGTAACAACTACTCTCTTTAAAGCCATAAAAAAATATTATGAATTCTCTATATAAGAAATCGCTTGACCAACAGTTGCGATATTTTCAGCCTGATCATCTGGGATTTGAATATCAAATTCTTTTTCAAATTCCATGATTAATTCCACAGTATCAAGTGAATCTGCTCCTAAGTCATTAGTGAAACTTGCTTCGTTTACAACTTCACTTTCATCTACTCCTAATTTATCTACGATAAT
Source organism: Flavobacteriaceae bacterium (assembly GCA_002691265.1). GTDB lineage: Bacteria > Bacteroidota > Bacteroidia > Flavobacteriales > Flavobacteriaceae > MED-G13. The sequence continues at coordinate 53,508 of NZHJ01000025.1, forward strand.
AGCTTTTACTTTTGATGCGATATCTGACATAACTTTGTTTTTTTAATTTATAATTTTGTTAAAGTGCAAAAATAAAAAACTTTATTTTAATTTAACCAATTCAAAAAAAAATTGTGAACATTAATTCTGATAAAAAAGTTAGTATTTTAATTTTTGCTTCTGGTAATGGATCTAATGCTGAAAATCTTATAACATACTTTAAAAAAAAACACATAGAAATTAACTGGATAGTTGCAACAAATAACCCAGAAGCAGGAGTAATTGAAAGATGTATCAAATTAAATGTTCATTATTTCGTGATAAGCAAGGATGAACTGAATAAAAATAGCCTATTGGAAAAAATCAAAATGATTGACCCTTCATTAATTATTTTAGCTGGCTTTCTTTTAAAAATTCCCGAACAAATTATCGATTACTTTCCTCAAAAAATTGTTAATATCCACCCTTCTTTACTGCCCAAATATGGCGGAAAGGGAATGTATGGAATGAATGTTCATAAAAAGATAATTGAGAATAAGGAATCAAAAAGTGGAATTTCAATTCATTATGTAAATAAATATTATGATGAAGGGGAGCTTATTACTCAGAAAACTATCGAAATAACATATCCAACAAATGCATTAAATCTTTCAAAAGAAATTCACAAGCTTGAAATGAAACATTTCCCTATAACGATAGAAAAACTACTTAACGACTTTAATAATGAGTAAACAAAAATTTTATGTTGTTTGGAAAGGAAATAATCCTGGGGTTTATCAATCGTGGGGAAAATGTCAGAATGAAATAAAAAATGTAAACGGTGCGCTATTTAAAAGTTTTGCCAGTTTTGAGGAGGCAAAAAAAGCTTTTGATCAGGGTTACGAGGAATATAAACAAAGTTTAGATTATAAAAATATTTCAGATGGTCCTGAATTAAATTCAATTTCTGTAGACGCTGCTTCTAGTGGAAATCCTGGAATAATGGAGTACCAAGGAGTAGATACTAATACAAAAGAGATCTTATTTAAAATGGGGCCGTTTAATAATGCCACAAATAATATTGGTGAGTTTTTAGCTTTAGTTCATGGTATTGCTGTTTTAGAAAAAAAATCAGAAAAAAAGATTATTTACTCCGACTCAATAACTGCAATGAGTTGGGTTAGGAAAAAACATTGTCAAACTAAATTGAAAAGAAATGAAGAAAATGAAGAGGTTTTTGTTTTAGTGGAAAGAGCAATCACATGGTTAAAAGAAAATAATCATTCCATTGTTATAAAAAAGTGGGACACAAAAAATTGGGGAGAAATTCCTGCTGATTTTGGCAGAAAATAAATTAATTATATGAGTAAAATAATAGTAGTAGGGACATTAGCGTTTGATACAATTGAAACTCCATTCGGAAAAGTTGAACGAGTTATAGGAGGGTCAGCACCATTTGCAAGTCTTGCGGAAAAAACAAAAAATGTTGATTGCGCTATTGTTTCAATCGTTGGTAATGACTTTCCTAAAAGTTATCTACAGCTTCTTGTTTCAAAAGAAATTGACATTTCGGAAGTTCAAATTGAAAAAAATGGTAAAAGCTTCTTTTGGTCCGGAAAATATCACGATAATTTGAACAAGAGGGATACTATAGAAACTCAAGTAAATGTACTAGCTGATTTTAATCCTAAAATCCCTGAAAATTTTAAAAACCCCGATGTATTAGTTTTAGGTAATCTTGACCCTAAAGTTCAATTAAGTATTGTATCTCAATTTGATAAAAAACCAAATTTTATTATGCTTGATACAATGAATTTTTGGATGGATCACACTATGGATAACCTAATAAAAATTATTTCAAAAGTTGATCTAATATGTATTAATGATGAAGAAGTAATTCAATTATCTGACTGCCCAAATCATGATCTTGGAATAAAAAAAATTCTTGCAATGGGCCCTAAATATATTATCATGAAAAAGGGTGAATTTGGTGCTACATTATATTCTGATAAGTCTGAGTTTTTCTGTCCGTCATTTAAAATTGAGAAAGTTATTGATCCTACTGGTGCTGGTGATTCTTTCGCAGGCGCTTTCGCAGGTCACTTAGCTAACTCAAAAAATTACTCTTTTAGCTCAATTGCTGATGCATTAGTTTATGCTAATGCAGTTGCATCATTTTGCGTTGAAAAGTTTGGTGTAGAAAACATGTTGAATATTTCAAAAGAGGAAATTAATGAGCGAATAAATTTTATTGAAAAACATAATAATTAAATGTCTTTATTAAATATTTATTTTGTTTTTTTGTATGCATACTATTAGAAAATGAGTGATGCTATAAAACACGAATGTGGTATCGGCCACATAAGATTACTTAAGCCACTAGAATTTTACAAAAAAAAATATGGTAGTTCATTTTATGGAATAAATAAAATGTATCTACTAATGGAAAAACAGCACAATAGAGGTCAAGACGGAGCAGGTTTTGCTTCGATAAAACTTGACGTTCAGCCTGGCAAAAGATTTATTAGTAGAATTAGATCTACAGAAAAACAACCAATTCAGGATGTTTTTGGTAAAATAAACGTAAGGATTAACTCAGAGCTTAAATCAAATCCATCAATAGTTGATGATATTGAAAAATTGAAGTCAAAAGTGCCCTACTTAGCTGAAGTTTTATTAGGCCATGTTAGGTATGGTACATTTGGAGGAAATAGTGTTGAAAATGTTCATCCTTTTCTTAGACAAAATAATTGGAAACATCGAAATTTAATCTTAGCTGGGAACTTTAACATGACAAATTCAAATGAGCTTTTTAACAGCTTGATTGAATTAGGGCAACATCCCAAAGAGTATACTGACACAGTAATTATCATGGAAAAAATCGGACATTTCCTTGATGATGCGGTAAGAAAAATGTACAAAGATTTTAAAAAAGAGGGGTTAAGTAAACAGGAATGTTCCTCTCTAATTTCAGAAAAACTGGACATTTTTAAAATTCTAAAAAAAGCTTCTAAAAGATGGGATGGAGGATACGTGATCGGAGGTATGCTGGGGCATGGTGATTCTTTCGTACTAAGGGACCCTAACGGCATAAGACCTGCTTACTATTATAAAGATGATGAAGTTGTTGTTGTTGCATCTGAAAGACCAGCAATTCAGACTGCTTTCAATATTGGACAAAAGATGATTAAAGAGTTGGATCCTGGAAATGCAATCGTCATAAAAAGCAATGGTACCACTAAAATAAAAAGTGTAATTAAAGCAAAAGAAAAAAAATCTTGTTCATTCGAGAGAATATACTTTTCTAGGGGAAATGATGCAGATATTTATCAAGAAAGAAAAGATCTCGGTAAGTTGTTAATGCCTTCGGTATTAGAGGAAATAAATTACAATATCGGAAAAACTGTCTTTTCATACATTCCAAATACTGCAGAAACGTCTTTCTATGGAATGATTGAAAGTGTTGAAGAATACCTCAACTCAAGAAAAAGTGAAGAAATCATTGGTAAAAAAGGTCTTTCTGAAGATAAGATAAAAGAAATTTTATCCGTTAGACCGAGAATAGAAAAAATAGCTGTAAAAGATGTCAAATTAAGAACATTCATTACTGAAGATGATAGTCGAGATGATTTAGTNGAGCATGTTTATGATATTACCTATGGAGTGGTAAATAAAAACGACACTTTGGTAATTATNGATGATAGTATTGTAAGGGGNACGACCCTAAAAAAGAGTATTNTAAAAATGTTAGANAGATTANATCCNAAAAAAATAGTAATTGTTTCATCAGCACCACAAATAAGATACCCAGACTGTTATGGAATTGATATGGCTAATTTGGAAAGCCTTGTGGCTTTTAACGCAGCCCTTGAACTATTAAAAGACCGTGGNATGAATTCTTTAATAAAAGAAGTTTATGAAAAATGTAAAAGTGAACTTGAGNTAGAGGATAGTAAAATGAAAAATCATGTAAAAGCTNTTTATGATTTATTTTCAGCCCAAGAAATTTCTGATAAAATAACNGAATTACTAAGCTCACATTTAGAAAAAAGAGATGTTAAAATCATTTTTCANTCTATAGAAAATTTACACAGAGCATGTCCAAATTCAACNGGTGATTGGTACTTTACAGGAAACTACCCNACACCTGGTGGAAACAGAGTTGTCAACANGGCATTTGTAAACTTTTTNGAAGGAAATAAAAAAAGAGCCTACTAAAAGGACTGCTCAAATTTTTCTGAAATTACTCCCCAATTTATTACATCAAAAAAAGCATTGATATAGTCTGGTCTTCTATTTTGATAATTTAAATAGTATGCATGTTCCCAAACATCAATTCCTAGTATTGGTGTTCCTCCACATCCATTTGGCATCAAAGGATTGTCCTGATTAGGNGTAGAACACACTTCAAGTTGCCCNTTTTTNACGCAAAGCCATGCCCAACCTGAACCAAATCTTNTTGCAGCNGCTTTGGAAAAAGNTTCTTTAAAAGCTTCAAAAGATCCAAATGCNTNATCTATTGCAGTTTTTAAACCTTCAGACATAACATTTTCTTTATTTGGATTCATTACTTCCCAAAATANTTTGTGATTGTAATAACCACCAGCATTATTTCTTAACGCCATATTNGTCATATCAAGGCCAGATAAAATATCATNGATATCCTTTGATTCATTTTCTGATCCTTCGATAGCTGCATTAAGTTTGTTGGTATAACCTTGNTGATGTTTTGAATGGTGAATTTCCATTGTCCTAGCATCNATNTGAGGCTCTAAGGCATCATAAGAATATTCTAATTGAGGTAAACTAAANCTCATATATTATTNTATTTATANCCCAAATTTACAATAAAAAATTTATCAANAATCANNAACTATCATTAACTTGTATTTNTTNATGATTANCACAAACTATTTTAATATTTACAACGCTTCGGCTGGTACTGGNAAGACATTTAGTTTGGTTAGAGANTATCTNATTCTTCTGTTCAATTCAAATAATTTTGAGCTTTATAAAAATATTCTTGCAATAACATTTACAAATAAGGCTGTTAATGAAATGAAAGGAAGAATTGTTAGATATCTAATCAACTATTCAAATTCNATTGACCCCGATGAAGTAATGATAAAAGAAATTGCAAAAGTGTNAGGTTTAACAAAGAAAGAAATNTTTTCTAAGTCATCAATCATATTGAAAAATCTTTTAAAAAACTATGGTTCTTTTGAAATATCAACAATAGACAAGTTAACTCAAAAAATAGTCAGAAACTTTACTTATGAACTTGGAATTGATGCTAAATATGAAATTGAATTAGACCAAAATGAAGTTATTAATAAGGCTGTTGATAATCTGATTTCTAAAATTGAATTAAATGATGAGCGNTCAAAAAATATTATAAACTTTTCATCNGAAAAAACCCAAAATGATAAAAGCTGGGATATTACAAAAGATCTAAAAGATATTGCTGAATTAATCTTNNATGANAATAACTTTTCTGAACTTGACTCTCTAAAGGATTCTGAANTTAAAGACTTTGANAGATGGAAAAAAAAATTGAGACAAAAAATCAAAAAGATTNGCTCAGAAAGNAAAATTCTTGCANCAAAAGCNATTAAGATGATTGATGAAAGAGAAATAAGTCATGATAGTTTTTCTTTTAAATCGATTCCAAAGCATTTTATCAAAATTTCTAATGGAGAGTTAGATAATTTATATAATAATCAAATCGAGAACAACTTAATTGATGGAAGTCTTTTTCCTAAGAGGATTACTGAAAAAGATAAAATAAAGATTGAAAAAATTAGAACAAATTTATTAGATATCTATAGAGCTTGTAAAACAAAAATTTATAAAATAAAATTATACGAGAATATATTAAATAACCTTTCTCCCCTTTCAATTTTGAGTGAAATAAAAAAAGAAATTGAACTTTTAAAAAAAGAAGAGAATTTCATTTTAATCTCAGAATTTAATAAGCTTGTTAATGAAGAAATTAAGAATCAACCTGCTCCGTTTATTTATGAAAAAATTGGAACAAAGTTTAGCCATTTTTTCATTGATGAATTTCAAGACACATCTAAAATGCAGTGGGAAAATTTAAAACCCCTAATAGAAAATTCCTTGTCTTCATATAACTCATCTTTGACCTTAGCTGGAGATCCTAAACAATCAATATATAGATGGAGAGGCGGAGATGTTAATGAGTTTATGAATCTTCTGGTCAATGAATCTCCTTTTTATTGTGAAAAAACTACAATTAATCTTAACACAAATTTTAGAAGCACTAAAGAGATTATTACTTTTAACAACTCACTATTTAAACATATTTCCAACTTATTTACCAATAATTTTAAATTAGCCGAAATTTTAAACTTTCCAGAGCAAAATTCATTTAGAAAAGATATNGGATATNTAACNTTAAAATTTCACGATAAAGATGATGAAATCAAATCAGANGAATTTTACAATANTCAAGTGTTNTCAAATATCACAGATTTAGTTTCAAGNGGGTATTNTTATAAAGACATATGTATTATTGTNAGAAAGAAAAAAGAAGGNATTTTANTCGGAGACTNTTTAACCGAAAATAATATTCCTATTATTTCATCTGAAGTTCTGCAGCTATCCTCAAGCCCTNAGGTTTATTTAATAATCAATTTGATTAGATATCATGTTGATAGTTCAGACTTTAATAAAATCAACTTTTGTAAGTCATTATGTGAATTGAATTTTATAGATCAAACTAAGGAAGATTTCTTAATAGAAATTTTTGATAAAGACTTCTCAGAAATAAAAAAACAAGTTACAATTGACGAATTTGATTTCGATTTTAACAGATTAAANAGAACNTCTATATATGAAGCAATAGAATATATAATNGATGAATTTGGGATTATGAATGATGGAAACTCATACCTTCAGTTTTTTCTTGATTTTGCTCTTGATTATTCAAATAAATATCAAACCGGTTTAAACGAATTTGTTGAATACTTTGATGAAAAAAAAGAAAAACTAAATATTATTAATCCACAGGGAATAAACGCAGTTGAAATAATTACAATTCATAAATCTAAGGGATTAGAATTCCCAGTTGTTATTTATCCCTATGCAAATATCAATATTCATGGTGATTTAAATCCAAAAACATGGATTGATATGAAAAATGATGACAANATTGGTTTACAAAAGTCTGTCATTAACATTAATAANGATCTAGAAAAAATTGATGGAAATTTATACAATAGCTATNGAAATAAATTAGAAGTTGATAATNTAAATCTTTTATATGTTGTGCTTACCAGAGCCGTAAAAGAACTTCATATTATTTCAGAGAAAAATTTAGATAGTAAAGGAAATGAAAATATAAACTACTTCTCTGGTATATTTATAAGTTATTTAAAAAATATTGGNGTTTGGGAAGATTCAAAAATATCATATGAATTTGGAGATAAAATTAATGTTAATTCTAAGGTTATTACATCAGAAAATATCACCCAAAAACAATTTGAAGTTAATTCCCGTATTAAACAAAACATTTTAATTAACTCTATAAACACAGATTCATGGATGAATGATTCAAATGAAGCTCAAGAGGAGGGAAATATCTTCCATCAAATCATGGAGGAGATTAATTCAGAAAAAGATATCAATATTGTATTAAATAGATTTTATCAATCAGGGTTAATCAGATTAAGTGATATGAAATACTACAAANAACAGATTTTACAAATAGTAAATCATAATGATCTTAAAAAATACTATGATGGCNATTTAGTTAGCTTTAATGAAAGGGAAATAATTTCAAAAAAAGGATTTGTATTAGTTCCCGATAGGTTGGTTTTTTTAAATAATAAAGATGTTGTAATTATTGATTACAAAACAGGCAAGGAAAATGATTCTCATAAAATTCAAATGAANAAATATAATGNNGTGCTTGGTGAAATTGGCTTGAAAGTGTATAAAAAAATACTGATTTATATAAGTAATANGCNAAAAATAACGTTTTGTTAAATTATATTAAAAAATTAGCCGATATATTAATAACCAATAATTTATNAATTTATTCATAAAATATTTATTTAATTGAAAGAAAANTTAAAATAATGAAAAAAACAATAANACTTTTATCCATTTTAACTTTAATCCTAATACCCTTTGAAATCAAATCTCAGGATAAAGATTATCCATGGCAAATAAGTTTTGGAGCCAATGCTGTTGATATTGAAGCTGACACAAATACATCGATTACTGAATTTTTTAATGTTGATGGAAACTGGAATGTGTCAAAGTCTCCTATTTCAATGCTCTCTGTTTCAAAATATGTAGGTCAGAATTTCTCGTTTGGGGTTGGTGCTTCATTTAACAGTATCAGTAAATATGCAACAGGTCTTGAATTATCTGAGACAACTANTGATTATTTCTCGATTGACGCAATGCTNAAATATGATCTTTCTGATTTATTTACCCTTGGAAAATTGGAGCCGTNTGTTGGGATAGGACCTGGCTACACATGGTTTGAGGATCAAAAGTACNTTACTGGAAATCTATCTTTGGGTGTTAATTACTGGTTTAGTGATGTTTTTGGTCTTACTTTGATGGNTGACTACAAAAATAATTATGATGATATTAGAGAATCTCTTAAGTATGATGAAGGTGGAAAAATGAGATGGTCTGCAATGTTTGTGNTAAAATTCGGAAAATCTAAATAAAATTGAATAATAGGGTTTTTCTCTCTTTTTTCTTAAAAATCACTACATTTACAGTGAAATCCGTATTTTTGCGGAAATATTAAATAGTAAATAAAAAATTATGAAAAAATTTTACTCTCTATTCTTAACTACTTTGTTTGTTTTTGGGCTTACCACATTACAAGCTCAAGATAAGAATAACCCATGGCAATTTAGCTTTGGTGCAAATGCAATCGACGTAGAAGCTGATAGCCAAACGCAGTTTGCTGATTTCTTCGATGTAGACGAAAATTGGAATGTAGCTAAGTCACCTATCTCAATGATTACAATATCTAAATACATTGGTGATAATTTATCATTTGGAGTTGGTGCCTCTTTTAACAGCATCACTAAATATGCAACAGGTCTTGAGTTATCTGAAACAACCAATGACTACTTTAATGTTGATGCAATGTTAAAATATGATTTATCAGATGCATTACCGATTAGAGTATTAGGTATGGACTTCGAACCGTTTGTTGGAGTTGGACCAGGATGGACATGGTTTGACGATCAAAATGGTTTAACCGCTAATTTATCTCTTGGGATTAATCACTGGTTCAATGATGTATTCGGCTTTACTTTAATGTCAGAATTAAGACATAACATGGATAACATGCAGAGAACAAGCAGAGTAACACCTCTTGACGAGGGGGGGACTATGAGATGGTCAGCAATGCTTTCTGTCAAATTTGGTGGTACTGATACTGATGGTGATGGAATTTATGATGATCACGATGAGTGTCCAGAAGTTCCTGGATTAGAAGAGTTTAACGGATGTCCTGATACTGATGGTGACGGAATTCAAGACAGTGAAGATGATTGTCCAATGGTGGCTGGATTAGCTGAATTTAACGGTTGTCCTGATACGGATGGTGATGGAATTGCTGATAACAAAGACAGATGTCCTGAGGTTGCTGGTTTAGAAAGTATGGGTGGTTGCCCTGATACCGATGGCGACGGAATTGCTGATGGTCAAGATGCTTGTCCCAAAGTTGCTGGTCCAAGAGGTAACAGAGGTTGTCCATGGCCAGATACTGATGGTGACAGTGTTGTTGATAAAGACGATAAGTGTCCAGAAGTTCCTGGAACGGTTGCTAACAATGGATGTCCAGAAGGCCCAACAGCTGAAGATATGGCCAAAATAACTGAACTTTCAAGAGGAATTCAATTTGCATTTGGTGCTGCAACATTCACTGAAGGTACACCTCCAGTTCTTGATGCAATTGTTTCAATTATCCTTAAGTATCCTACAGCTAGCTTTAGTGTAGAAGGACACACCGATAGTAAAGGAACAAATGGATTTAATCAGACTCTATCTGAGAGAAGAGCTGCTGCAGTAGTTAACTATTTATCTGGAAGAAACATTTCCTCTGATAGACTAAGTGCTGTTGGTTTTGGTGAAAATAATCCAATTGATACAAATGTTAATTCTGCTGGTAGAGCAAATAACAGAAGAGTTGAAATCTTATTTGTGAAATAAAGATTTAAATACATATACTATATTAGAAAACGCTTCGCTAAATGCGAAGCGTTTTCTATTTTTATAGGATGCATGGATTTATCAAGGAAGTCATAAACAAGATAATTGTCAGTGATGGTGCTAATATTTCGAGATTCATAATAATATTACCAAATAAAAGATCTCGAATTTTTCTTAAACAAGAGATCAGCAGAATTGTAAAAAAAACAATCTTCTCCCCCATTATTTATGACATTGAAAGTTTCATGTCGATAGTTTCTGGATTATATAAAATTTCTGACACCGAGCTATTATTTGAATTTTACAATATTTACCTAAATCAAACTAAAAAAGAGGAGCAACAAACCTTTGAAGAATTTATCTCTTGGGCTAAAACTCTGTTGAAAGATTTCAGTGAAGTTGATAGAGAACTATGTGATACTGATTCATTATTTGATTACTTAAAAGCTTTTAAAGATTTAACCCATTGGTCAAACTATGAAGAAGAAACTGAATTAATCAAAAATTACAAAGAATTTTGGGGTAAAATAAAATTGTATCACGATGAACTTAAAACTAGACTATTTAATACTGGGAAGGGGTATCAAGGTTTAATTTATAGAGAAGCTTGTGAGCAAATTCTAAGTTATACAGAAAATAAAAAAAATGTAAAACATATTTTTATTGGCTTTAACGCTTTAAGTAAATCAGAATCAGAAGTAATCCAAGAAATAGTTAATAGTCATGGAGAAATATATTGGGATATTGACAAGTCATTACTAAACTCTGATTATAATAATGCTTCATTATTTATAGAATCTTACCTAAAAGAATGGCCTTACTACAAAAAAAATAATATTGAAATAGTTTCAAATGAATATAAGAAAGAAAAAAAGATTCATGCAATAGGCACACCCAAAAATATAGGTCAAGTAAAATACGTTGGTGAATTATTGCAATCAATGAGTCCTGATGAAATAAATGAAACAGCTGTCGTATTAGGGGATGAAAAATTACTAATTCCCTTATTAAATTCTATCCCAAGTAATGTGAAAAATATAAATGTTACAATGGGCTACCCACTGAAAAATTCAAATATATATTCTTTCTTTTATTTGTTATTAAGTATTCATACTAAAAGTCAAAATAGGTTTTATTATAAAAATGTGATTTCGTTAGTTTCCCATGAACTTATTAGTCCAGTTTTAAATAAGGGAATTGATTTAAGAAAAAAAATCAAAAATGAAAATCTTATTTATATGTCAAAAAAAGATATTATAGATCTTGATAAAGAAAATCACAAAATTTATAAGCTTCTATTTTCTAATTGGAACCATGCTAATAATGGTATAAGTTCATGTATTAAGTTGATTGATTTTATAAAAGAGTATTACTCTAAAAATCCAGAAAATGATTTTATAAATCTTGAACTTTTATATCATATCAATAAAATATTTTTACAGATTAAGTTGTCCAGTGACAACTTAGATTATTTGAAAAATATTAATTCTCTAAAAATATTATTTAAGGAATTATGCGAAATGAGTACATCCCCTTTTAGCGGAGAACCTATCAAAGGTCTTCAAATAATGGGAATGCTGGAAACTAGATTATTAAACTATAAAAATATAATAGTAACATCTGTAAATGAGGGTATTCTACCTGTTGGAAATAGTAATAGTAGCTATATACCCTTTGAAATAAAAAAAGCTAATCAACTGCAGACATTTAAAGAAAAAGATGCTGTATTTGCTTATCATTTCTACAGATTAATTAAAAGAGCTCAAAAAATTTGGTTAATCTATAATACAGAGTCAGATGCAATGAATAATGGTGAAGAAAGTAGGTTCATCAAGCAAATTGAAGTTGAGGGAGTCCACTCTGTAAATAAAAATTTACTAATTTCTAAAACACCTGTGAAGCGAAATATTGAACCCTTCTATAAGAAAACAAAATTGGTTGAAGAAAAATTAAATGCTATTATAAAAAACGGTGTAAGTGCATCAATGTTATGCCTGTATGCAATGGATCAGATAAAGTTTTTTGAAACGTATGTGTTAGGCTTGAGAGAAGAAAATATAGAAGAAACAATAGCATCAAGTACGATCGGAAATATTGTACACGATTCATTAGAGTTAATTTATAAAGACTATGTCGGGAAAAAGCTTAAAATAGGAGATTTAAAAAAAATGAAAGAGAAAATAAATACAACAGTTCATAACATAATTAGAAATTATGTGCGTGAAGAAAACATATACAAGGGTAAAAACATAATAATTGTAGAAACTGTGAAAGAATATGTAAAAAAAGTAATTGAGCTGGATAAGAGGACGCTTGAAAAGGGAAATGAATTAAAAATAATAGCTGTAGAAAAAGAATTTGAAGATGAAATAAAAGAAGGTAGGAAAAAATACAAAATCAGAGGGAAGATTGATAGAATAGACGAGCTAAATGGAGATGTAAGGGTAATAGACTATAAAAGCGGTAAAAAAATTAGTAAAAGAAATCTAACAATTAAGAATAGTGAAGAATTAACAAAGGAAAAGGGAATATACAACTTACAGTTACTGATATATATTTTAGGGATAAGAGGGGAGTTCAATGAAAAANTAATCAAAAGTGGTATAATCAATTTAAAAAATATAAGTGATGGAGTTCTAGAAGGGGTATTCAATGGAAATACAGCTTTAAGTAATAATGAAATGGAAAATTATAAAAAGGAAATAATTATGATTATAACAAATATCCTTGATAAGAATAAATTGTTTAAAAATTAATTTTTTTTGTCTTTATAAAATGCTTGAATAATATTCAAAATTATTATAAATAAAAATAATTANTTATATTTATANTATCATATAATATAGGCAATAACAATAATAATAATGAATAATTTTATGTAANGTTATGAACATTAAGATAACAAAATCTTCATATAAAACAAAAGAAAATAAAAGGGCTTTAATTTATGACTGTAGTGCAAAAAATTACAGGAAAAAAATTAATACCGGTGTCTTTGTAGATGAAGAACAGTTTCAAAACCCTGAAATTCCAAATTCAATTTCATTAAACATTACTTTAGAAAAATTGAGGAATAAAAAAAAAGAAGCTCTTATTAATTATTATGAAAACAATTGGTCGACTAGTGAATTAGAGAGCTACTTGAAGAAGGGGATTGATATTTACTCNCTTGAAGAATATGTTAAAACTGATTTTGTTAAAAATAAAAGTCTTATCACAGCTAATGATTATTTAAATGTTGTGAAAGTATTTAAAAAACANCTTAAAAAAGTAAATATTCACTTTAGTGATATACTAGATGAAAATATAATGTTTGCATTTAAATATAATGCAGAAAAAAAGGGGTTAAAAACATCATCAATTAATTCTTACATAAAAAAAATGGCAGTAATTATGAATATGGCATATAATGATAATCTAATCAATAAAAAATTTGTGATTCCTAACCTAATGATAGAAAAGAGACAAAAATCAATTACGTCAAAATCATTTAATAAAGAAAAATTCATTAAAGCAGTAAATAAGTCTGAGGATTTGTATCAAATACAATCCTTATCGTTATTCTTAATGCTTGTTATCTGCGGNGGTATGACTCCTTCNAACCTGGTAAATTACAAAGTCATAAAAAATAAAAAGCAAAAAGATTTAGTNAGTTCAATCTTATATGATGAAAATAGTATTATTTTAAAATATAGAAAATCTAATAAGGGAGAGGCAAAAAAATACATCAAACTATGTCNTGTTAAAATAAAAATTATTGAATTAGTCAAAATATTATTTTACATAACTCACCAAAAAAAATACCCTTTTATTATATCACCTTACTCTAATTATTATTCCNTATTTGATTTTGATATTCATAAGGATCATAATCTTTACAGAAACTTTTGGAACTTTTATCAGATGAAGATNNGGGAAAACTATGACTTAAAGTTTAGTGACGCCAAGAATGTTTATATTGAAAAATTGAACGAGATTGAAATGAATAGGAAGATCAGTGATATTCTATATTCTAGAGTAAATGAAGCTGAGATAATTAGTTTTCAGAAAACAAATAATTTACAGGAAAATATAGAGAAGTATGAAAATGAAATTGTAAATCGTTTTGCTGCCAGCGAATTAATACAAGTAATCAAAAATAAATTAATTTTTTTAGGCGTTGAATTAACCAAAATTTCATTGAATAATATCAAAACTCCGATGGCTTTTTATGATTTTCTGCAAACAATTAGTAAGTATCGTATAAGCTTAAAAAATTCAGGCTTTCTTTAAAAAAAGTTTATTGAATGAAATTTATCTCTTATGATTCTGATTATTTTTTGTTCATTTGGCCTAAGATCAAAATAGTTTCAGAAAAATTATATTCTAAATTTTACAGAAAAATGAATAATTTATAATTTTAAGTTTCATATTAATTTCATCATGTGAAAAAGATTTNGATTGCAATCTTGTTAGCTCTTAATTTAAACATCTTTTCTCAGGAAAAGATTGCTGATTCAACAAAAGTTGACGGTTGGCAAAAATCAGGTAAAACAAGTTTTTTAATAAATCAGACAGCTTTTAGTAACTGGGTTTCTGGTGGTGAAAATAGCGTTGCGGGCACGCTCTCCGTTGATTATAATCTAAATTACTCTAAAAATGGATGGTCATGGGATACAAAAATGATTGGTTCATTTGGAGTAAATAAGAATAGTGATAGTAAATTTTTTAAAAAAATAGATGACAGGATAGAAATAAACTCTGTTATGGGGAAAAAGTTTATTGAAAAATTTAGCTTTTCAAGCTTTTTAAACTTCAAAACACAATTTGCAAAGGGGTTTAAATACTCAACNAATGAANACGGGGATGAAATCAGAACAGAAAAAACAAGAATATTCTCACCNGCATATATTCANCTGGGAGTTGGTNTTTATTGGAAGGAAAGTAATTCTCTTTGGGTNAATTTTGCGCCAGTGACNGGAAGATTAATTTTAGCAAGTAAGAAATTCACCAATGATTTAAATGAAGGTGAAGAATATTTTGGTATTCCNAGNGGNCAAAATTCCAGGTTTGAACTTGGTGCATCAATTAGTGCNTTCTACAAATTTGAGCTAGTNGAAAANATAATGTTGGANCAAAGAGTTAATCTNTANTCNGATTANCTATACAANGCAGATAATNTNGATGTTGACTATACTCTNTCNGCTTTNATGAAAATTAATGATTACTTGTCTACAACTCTNATTNTACAATGNATTTACGATGATAATGCTATAAAAAAGATACAGNTTAGAGAAGTNTTTGGNCTTGCATTTGTNATTGATATAATGGANATNCCAAATGTNATCTGANTACCTGTTTCTAAGTTTAGCNANTAACCTTAATATCTCAACATATAACCATATTAAAGTTACAAGTAGACCAAAAGCACCATACCATTCCATNTATTTAGGAGCTCCCTTTTCNGCTCCTTCTTCAATAAAGTCAAAGTCAATAACAAGACTAAATGCACCAATTGCAACTACAAAAANTGAAAANCCNATACTNGCAAGAGATGAATTTCTCGGATCTAATATTGAAAGNCCNGTTCCAAAAAGNCCCATAANGANNCCAATGACATATATTAAAAATATTGCCATAATNGANGAAAAAATAGCCAATTTAAANTTTTNAGNGGGCTTTATTATTTTAGACCTGTAAGCAAATANCATTGAAAATAANACAAGTATTGTCAATAAAACTGCCTGTAATACAATTCCNTCNTACTGNGAATTATAGNAGTATGAAATACCCCCAACCACAAAACCCTGTGAGATAGAATACAGAGGGACAATGAATGGGGCCCAAGATTTTTTGAAAATTAATGTAANAAATAAGAATAANCCTATAACTCCTNCTAATNCCATCAANGTTAAGTTTGCCTGTGAAAAACTGTAATAACCAGAAATTACTAACATACACAATGCTAATGCTGTTTTATCTACAGTACCTCTGATTGTCATAGTTTCATTCAGGTGTAGGGAGTCATTTTTTACTACAGTTTTAAATGTATTTGAATTTAATGCAGGATTAGATGTTCTGTAAGACAAGTGTTTATTTATCATTTTTTAGCTAATTTTTAGTCAAATTTAATGAATTTCATCATTTTTTCTTAAATCATTGTAAATCATAGCTTAATGAATAGGAATTTAATAAAAAAAGGGGGTAAAAATTACTGATATCGCAAAAAAAAAGTTGTTTTTTAAATAATTTCGTATATTTGCTTCATATTAACTAAAAATTGATTTAAAATGAAAAAATTATTACTTTTTATTACGGTATTATTTTTTGGAATTTCTACTATCAACGCACAGGATGATGTTAGCTACGGTTACGAAGCTGGTGACTGGGTACTTGGTGGTGGAGTAACATTCGGTTCTATGGACATGGGTGGTGTTGAAACAAAAATGAACACTATCGCTCCATCAGCGGGTTATTTTTTAAACGATAACTCAATGATTGGTGTGTCTTTAGGGCTTATGAGTACTGATGTTGACGGAACTAAAGTTTCTAATACAGATTTCGGTATTGGTTATTACAACTACTTTATGGACTTAGGTGATAAAACCAAAGTTTGGTGGGCTGTAGGATTTGGTACTACAAGCGGAGATAGCTTTGATGATGCTCAGACTAGATTAGGTTCTGGTATTGGCATGAATTACTTTATGAGTGAAAACATCATCATTAACTTCCAATTAGCAAACATACTTCAGTATGTTAAGCAAGGAGATGATTCTTCTATGATGTTAGGTTGGGAAGGTGAAATCGCTAATATGAGCGCTACACCATCTCTAGCAATTTTCTTTAAACTTTAATAAAAAGAAAAATTGAAATAATTTAAAAAACCGCCCACTGGGCGGTTTTTTTTGTCAGTCATAGAGTTTATATTATTTTTTTCATCAAATTCTACAAATGAGTCAACATGACTAATTAAATTTATATCATTCGATCATGAGCTGAAATAAATTGCTGAAAAAGAATAAATTATAATTTTAATCTTCATCTAAGAAATCTACTATTAAATTAACCAAACTAGCATCAATTGGAAGTTCTGGATTACCATAGGTTTGCATATTTAATAATCTATTTTCTGGCGACTGTCTAAAGACATGATTCATCCCCTGAATAATCTCCAATCTTGATTTAATTGCGGCATTATGTAGTAATTGTGCATCTTTTATTTCAATTTGAATATCATTACTACCTTGAACTATTAAAACCGGGATGTCTAATTTTGAAATTTCATCCTTGGGATCATAAGATGATGCATCTATAAGGAACTTCTGAATAGTATTATTAAATAAACTATTGATTAAAGGGGGTACTGAGTCTATAAGCTCTTTATTTTTTAATTTTTCAATTATAGGGTCTGACATTGATTTCACATATGCAGGTTGAATTGATAGCTGTCTTTGAATAAGAGTCAAATAATCTTCACCAGCACCTGAAATAGATATAAAACTATCAACAATTAATCTACTTGCAATCATACCAATCAAAGCTCCCTCGCTATGCCCAATAACAACAACTTTTTTAAATTTATTAGTGCCTCTAAAATGATTAATAATGCTAATCGCATCATTGATAAAATCTGAAAATTTAACTTCTTCTCCGCTTTTAATATTACCTATACTATTACCAACTTCTCTTTTATCATATCTGTATGAACTAATACCATTTTCAAAAAGCCCCTCAGCCAACATTTTTAAATAATCACTTTTTATATAAGTACTATTACCATCTCTATCAGTAGGGCCTGATCCAGAAATAATAATTGATAAAATAGAATTTGATTCAGCTGATTCAAGTAATGTGCCGTGAATTGGGTGATTGTCAAAGCTATTAATCACATAGTCATTAGAAAACGAATAACCAAAAGTAAATACGCATAAGAAGCCATATAAGTATTTCATTTAGTTTGTTTAAAAATATTTTCGAGAAAAAGAAATGTTCTTAACTCATAGTAAAGTACATTATCAATGCAATCATAAATAAAATTGATAATGCAGGATAGGACTTTTTTATTGGGTCTTTAACCTTTACATGCATTAATAATGCCGCAATCATAAGTGCGGCTAAAGCAATAAGATTATAAACTAATAATTGCTCAATCCAAAAACTAATAATAAGCATTATAGCTATTGCTACTTTCATTGCCCCAACAAAATACATTAGCCAAATAGGAAGTCCATATGCTGCAAATTCCTCTTTCATATTTTTTGCATTTCCACCTCTGTATTCTGTTGCTTTATTAAATCTAAAAAGCCATACATTTATTAATCCAATTGCAATAGCAAGCTGTAAAATCATTATAAGTGTCATAACATAAATATTTGGTTAGCTACCTAAATATATAAAATTATTTTAATTGCTTTGGAAATTTTAAATCAATAATATTGCTGTTTTCATAAGAAATATCACCCCAGCTATTAATGTTAAATTCGATTTCTGCTAGACCTGTTGTAGGTAGATTATCTAATGAAACATTTGTAATATTATTAATTAAATTGGTTAATCCAGGGTTGTGAGCAATAATCATAGCAGATTGATAATTGTCTGAATAACTACTTATCATATTTAATATTGATGTCGCTGAGCAGTGGTATAAAGAATCATCATATTCTACTTTTTCAAATTGTATTTGGTTTATAAAAAATTTAGATGTTTCAAAAGTTCTAACAGAACTACTTGAATGTAAATAATCGATTTTATTTATTTTTCTCTTTAAATAATCTGCCATTAGCGGTCCATCTGATTTACCTCTATTGTTTAACGGTCTATTGAAATCGTTTAACCTAAAGTCTTTCCAAGATGATTTAGAATGTCTAATTATAATTAATTTTTTCAATAGAAAAATTTTAATAAAATTTTAAAGTTTTTACGATTATAAATAACTTAAATTAGCAATTTTATTTTTATGGACTCATTAACGCAAATTGTTTTAGGAGCTTCAGTAGCTGAAGCTACTCTTGGAAAAAAAATAGGCAATAAAGCAATAGTACTTGGGGCAATTGCTGGAACTATTCCAGATCTAGATATAGTTGCCAGATTTTTTGTTGATGATCTTACTGCTTCTGTAATGCATAGAGGTTTTTCTCACTCTCTAATATTCCCATTTGTGGCAGCTCCTATTTTAGCATGGGTTTTAAAAAAAATATATTCTAGCTATACAGATGTTAGTTTTAATGATTGGTTCAAAATGTTTTTTTTAGCAATCATTACTCACCCGATACTTGATGCACAAACAACTTGGGGCACTCAATTGTTTTGGCCTTTTGAATGGCGTATAGCTGTAGAAAATATTTTTATTATCGACCCAATTTACACTCTTCCATTTTTAACATTCCTAATATTAACTGCATTTCAAGGCAAGCTCTCTAAAAAAAGAAAACTCTACAATTCATTAGGATTAATTATAAGCTCAGCATATTTACTTATAACATTATCTTTTAAAGGGGTTGCGCATTATAATATCGCAAAAGGTCTAGAAGAAAATAATATTGAATACAAGGACATTAATACAAGGGCTACATATTTTAATAGCATTTTGTGGTCGAGTCAAATTGAATTAGAAGACTCTTATATCTTTACATATTACTCGTTATTTGATAAGTCAAAACCAATTTTTACCAAAAAGTTTCCTAAAAATCATAATATGTTACAACCACTTATTGATGAGAAAAAAATCCAGCAGCTTATAATTCTTTCTAATGGACATTACTTAATGACTAATGAAAATGATGAGTTAATTTTCTGGAATTTAAAACTTGGACTAAAAGGGTTTGATGAAAATGCTTCTCCATACATATGGTCATATGTTATAAAAAATAATAATGGGGAAATTCAATTTAAGGAAACAAATGAAAAAATGGATGCGCTGAAAATTCAAGAAAGAAGATCATTCAGAAATAACAGAAATTATTCTACAGAATTTAGTGCGTTTTATGAAAGACTAAAAGGAATTTAATTTAATTTTGATATATGCCAACACCACTAATAATAATAATTACCTTATTTGTTTTGAATTGGATCATAAGAATTCTAATTAGAAAAAATCCTCAAAATAAATCATTAATGAAACTAAGCTTTTTTATAAGCTTTAGTATGATTGCATATACAATATATTACTTCTTTTTTATAAGATAATTTACATAATCGATCGAAGCAAAATTTGTGTCTGATTTATCTTGCGGAGATAAATCCAACCTCCATTCTCCAACTAAAACATTCAAATTAATGTCTTGTTGCTGTCCAAAACTCAGAAGTGGAGTAAATAGTAATAGCATTAGCCATTTCACTTTGTTAATTTCATTGAGTATTGCCCTAAATAATAAGCAATTAAAATTGGTATAAGCGAGTAACTCATATTTTCCCAAAAATTGAATTCGGAAAAAATAACCATAGTTATAGCTGCTATGCTTATAAAAATATAATCAAAGAGTTTTTTACTTATTTTCATATCGTATGTTAGTTATGTTTTAGTTGTTTAATGTACCTACAAGATAGTAAGTTATTTGGGGTTTATCAACTAAGAAACGAGGATATTGATATGTCTAATGTTGCTCTATACTTCAAACACTTACGAAACTGAGATGTCCACAAAACATTCAACAAAAAACTTCAGTTTGTTAATAACCTTTATAGACATAATTATTGTAGATTTAGGGTGTGCAAGTTATAAGCTTAAAAGATTATAAAAACGAGGAGTTGTGGAATGTAATAACGCATTTCTTAGGAGTAATAATGTCAATTATAGGAATCCCTTTTTTGTTCTATTTTGACACTAACATTACCTTTCTTAGTACGCTCTCGATTATATTATTCTCCTTTGGTTTATTACTTGTGTATTCATCCTCATCTATTTATCATTTTGTCATAAGTCCCGACCTTAAAAAGAGATTCCAGGTACTCGACCACATTAGTATATATTATCTCATCTTAGGTTCTTATGCGCCTGTGTGCCTAATAACTCTATACGACTATTCAGGCATTAGCATATTTGTTGTTGTACTAACTTTATCCATTTTAGGAACTTTAAAAAAATTATTTTTTACAGGCAAGTATGAATTTATATCTCTTTTACTATACTTAGCAATGGGATGGCTAATAATTTTTGACATTAATTCATTATTTAATTTAATTGATTTCAACGCCAAACTGTTATTAATTCTTGGTGGAGTTTCTTACACTTTTGGAATTATATTTTATGCACTTGATAAGATAAAGTATTTTCATTCGATATGGCATATATTTGTACTAACAGGCTCAGTGTTACATTACTTTACGGTGTTGCTTTATATCATCTAAATCATAGGCATATCTTCTTCTTTTAAATCCTCAACTTCTAAACCTCCTAAAAAGTTTATGGGTTAATTAACCTTATATTAACGTATTTAAGATTTTTTATAAATAAGTTTAAGTGTAATTTTAAATATAAAAACAATGAAAAATATAAAAACAATAATATTTTGCTTAATCACCGCATTTGGCTTTTCGCAAACACCTTCTTTTACAGTTCAATATTTTGATGCAAAACCGTTTCAACAAAATGAAATAGCTGAAAAATTTGACAACTACTACGAAGGTGTTGAATTTAATTCTGGTGGTGTTTACTTGGAACGTTTGGGTAGAGGTAACACAAAGGGGACACATCGCATAGTTTATTTTGGTGATGCTGCTAATTGGGGAATGAAAGAAGGTCAAAAAGAAAGAAGTCAAAACACACTTTTCTGGCGTAATATTTCTGAACACATTGACTCTTGGGGCGATGCTTACAGTGGAAGAATCTTAGATTATTCTGGCGATGTTGCACCAGATC
>NZHJ01000026.1 GCA_002691265.1 Flavobacteriaceae bacterium
AAATAGTCTGGGTTTTTGATAGTTATTTTCATAATTTAATGTGCGAAAATATAAATTTTTAACATAATTGACTAGTATTAAAACAATTATAATAAATATGGTCGGGATGACAGGATTTGAACCTGCGACCCCACGGCCCCCAGCCGTGTGCGCTAACCGAACTACGCCACATCCCGAGATGTCAAATATTAATTTTCTTAAATGAATAAAAAGCTAAATATAAAAAATTTGAAATCCAGAGAAATTATGTCTGGATTTAATGGAAAATTTGTTAATGGGGAAAATATAACTTGGGCGTTTTGGGATATTAAAAAAGATTCATCAATCCCTGAACATTTTCATGTACATGAACAAATTATGTATGTAATTAGTGGAAGTTTTAGTTTTACTCTTGAAGGTGAAACTAGTGTGTTTGGAGAAGGTGATACTATAGTGATACCCTCAAATCACAAACACTATGGGACTGCACTCACTGATTGTAAAATAATGGATGTTTTTTGTCCTAAAAGAGAAGAATACAAATGAAAATTAATTTAAAAAACAAAAGAGCGCTAGTTGGTGGGAGTAGCAAGGGTTTAGGTTATGCAGTTGCCAAACAATTAGCTGCTTGTGGTGCTGAGGTTACGCTAGTTTCGAGAAATGAATCTTTACTCAAAAAAAATATAATTGAGCTGAAAGAATTAACAGGGTGTGATCATAATTATCTGTTAGTAGATTACAATAATTCAAAGGGTTATAAAAAAATTATTGATGAATTCTTTAAAACGAATACAATTGACATTTTAATTAATAACACCCAAGGACCTCCAGCTGGGGATGTTCTGAGTGTAGCAGAGTCAGATTATGAACAAACATTTAATCTATTATTTCAAAACACTGTAAATACATCAATGGCTGCAATTAAAGGAATGAAAGAAAACAATTGGGGAAGAATTATTAATATGACGTCTGTTTCCGTAAAAGAGCCATTATCATACCTTGCTCTTTCAAATACTATAAGATCTGCTGTAACAAGTTGGGGTAAAACTTTATCAATAGAATCAGGTAAATATAATATTACCGTCAATAACGTTCTCACCGGCTTCTTTAATACCTTGAGATTGAAGCAGTTAAACAAAGAAAAAGCAAAAAAATTTAATACAAAGACTAGTGAGGTGTTTGAAAAGATGTCAGAAATGGTTCCGTTAAAAAGGATTGGTGAGCCTGAAGAATTTGCATATTTAATAGCATTTTTATCCTCAGAATATTCAAGTTATATTAATGGAGTAAATATTCCAATCGACGGTGGTTTGCTTAAATCGATGTAAAACTACTCCAAAGTAACTGTTCTTTCAGAAGGGTTAAAAGGAGTGTCAATCAGATTTCCTGAAAAATCAATCAGCTCAAGTTTAATCTTTACTTCACCTTTTGCCAATCCCTCAATATAATANGGNGCCCATTCATCAATNATAAATTCTTTGTCTTGAATTGTTGCTCTAACCNTATTTCCNTCAGCTGAGATTTCAGTGTTNATTAAGTAAAANTCAAGTAATAATTTTTCANTATCTGNTCCCTTGTANGTTCCTTTAGGNCTACTNTAAAATAAAAACTCATTATTTAAATCANTCTTTTGCTCACCCAATTGAGTTAGTATAAATGCATTTTTATTTTTTACGGATTCGTGATATGATCTAGANAAAAATGCTAGAATAACNTTACTNTCACCTTCAAGTTTTTTNGAAAATTTTTCAATGTAATGAGCAGAATAAGGATCATTATTTACAATAAAGTGTATNTGCTGACCTTTTGCTGAGTTGGCAAGATTGTATTCAAAATCTTTTAGAGTCTGAAGACCAAGCTCATACTGATCCACATTAAANGAAAACTCATATCCATCTTCAGAAATAATCGGATCTTCTAAACTAAGTTTTGCATTTACGTACTCAGGAGANCCTGAAANCTTTGTAATAGTAATTTCTGNTTCCNTNTTACANGAAAGAGATAAAATAACTAACAATAAAGTGATATATTTTTTCATATTGTAAATCTATAAATATTGTATAAAAAAAGCACCCANTGGGTGCTTTTTTTAAGAGAATTATANAAATTATTCTGTATCCTCTGCTGCTGGTGCAGATGGTACATCTAGTTGATAAACNTAGAATAAATCAACCAAACCGTNAACAATCCTTGCGTCGATCATATGTGCTTTTCTNACNGTTTCNCCTTCAATTGTTAAATCAACCCAGTGACCAGCTATTACCCAAGATTCATCTTTACTAATAGCTTTGTATGGCATTGCCCAGTAAATTTCCCATTTTGGGTCTTCTGCTGGGAACCAAGCATTTAGTGCTTGTTCATGCATCTCTTTTCCATTAATACGACTACCATCAGGGCCTGTTATTGAAATTGAATCAGTTTCCATAGACATGATTGCGTCTATCTGTCTATTGTTATGTGCTTCAATATATTTAACCCAAACATCNGTNACATCATCNGNTCCGGTTATATATTTTTCACCAGGCTGAGCAGTGAAAAACCCTGCACCTTGTGGTTCAACAGGTGNATTACATGCTGTAAATNTTACAGCNAA
Source organism: Flavobacteriaceae bacterium (assembly GCA_002691265.1). Classification (GTDB taxonomy): domain Bacteria; phylum Bacteroidota; class Bacteroidia; order Flavobacteriales; family Flavobacteriaceae; genus MED-G13. The sequence goes on from NZHJ01000026.1 coordinate 2,573, forward strand.
AATTAAAATTAATAGTTTTCTCATAGTTTAATTANTTAAGATTNGAATTACGAATTTAANAGTTGCTTGAAACTTTAACCGGCTGACCTTTTTCNCCAAGCCATGTTACTTGAAANATTAAATCNTCNTCACCNGTACTTGATGATTTATGCCAAGTNTTAGCAACTCCTAAAAAAGCTGAACCAGGTCCAAAAACTTGTTCTTTGGTTACAGTCTTTTCTCCNTCCAAATCGTCTAGAGCAGTATTTTCGTCAAACTTNACNGTTAGTTCTCCNCGANCTACATAAGCTACTCCAGTATATGGATGATAATGCCATCCCGATTCAAACCCTTTTTCCCATTGGGCTGTTTGTCCTGTAATTCCTGCNTCTCCCTCNGGNTANGCAAAAATATTACCCATTGGATCAATGGANGTTTCTTCCATTGAAACGCCATTTTCAAAAGGATAATCNACATCATATTTTTGATCCGATACTTGTTCGGACTGATTACATCCCATAAAAATAGCAATCGTTAATAGTAATAATAAATTTTTCATTAGTCATTGATTTTATTTATAATTAACAATATAATAAATTTTATGTCAAAAAAAACACCCCAAAAAGGGGTGTTCTAATTAAAGTGGAAATATTAAATAGTTTTACGGTAATACAACTGTGTCAATTGCATGTATAATTCCATTATCAGCCTGAACATCAACTGCAATAATATTACTTGCTCTTCCATTATTATCAGTTAATATTCCCTCGCCATTATCCCCAACATTAAATGTTAAGTCAGCGATACTAGGATTCGCCTGTGCTAAAGAAGTTGTTATGACCATTCCGTCAGAAAGTGTATTTGACATTTGGTTTACACTCACAACNACATGGTAAGATAAAACAGCTCCTAGAGTTTGCTCATCTATATCATACAAACTATTCACAGCAAGTTCGTCTAATAAACTTTCAAAACCAGAATTCACTGGAGCAAATACTGTGAATGGAGATGGAGCAGAGCCAGCAGGGATACTCAATAATCCTACAAACGATTGCGGGTAATCATAAGCTGTTAATGCCTGTACTAAAGAGCTGAAGTTTGGATCAGCTAAAGCAAAGGTTACAACGGATGGTAACCCTATTACAGCATCTACAATATGAACGATTCCATTACTTGCAACTACATCAGCGCTAGTAACAGATGACACTCCATTGAATGTTACGCCATTATCAGTATTTATATAAATGGACATATTGGTTCCAGAAGCGCCGCTAACAGCTTGTGTTGACGCATATCCATTAGTTAGAGAGCTTGATTGAACTTCTCCAATGATAACGTGATTTAATAAAACATTAGTTAAAACATCAACAGGGATATCNTCCAAACTAGTGGCGTTAATACTTGTTAAGAATGAATCAAAAGCATCATTTGTTGGTGCTAAAACAGTAAAGGCGCCAGGTGAACTAAGGGTTGCATCCAGTCCAGTTACTTGTAATGCAGAAACCAGAGTGCTTAAACTTTCAGTTTGAGACGCTAAGTCAACGATTGAAGATCCCGCACAGCAAACACCATCATCATCATTATCATCATCACATGAAGTTATAAATAATGATAAAAATAATATTGGTAAAATTTTAAAATAATTTTTCATAATCAATTTTTAATGTTAAAGTTTTCACTTTTCAAATGCCATGCCAAGAATTAAAAAGAAAGCGATAAAAAATTAGNCTTTANCTGTTATTGATAATCGATCTNATTTTTANTCTNTTAATCTTNCCGTTATTTTCAGGAAAGTTGTCAATTACTAANACTTCTTTTGGGATTTCATATTTACTNAGNTNAGTAAATGCTNTNTTGTAATTGTCNGGAATATTTTTTTTAAAAACTAAAGCTACCACTTCTCCAAATTTANTATTGTCGATTGAGCTAATTATAAAATCTNCAGNAATATACTTTGAGAGTTTTTTTTCAATGGCCTCAGGGTTTAATTTGACTCCCCCTGAGTTAATTATAAAGTCTCTTCTTCCAATTATCAGGAACTTATTTTTATTTGTNAATTCAACAACATCATTAGTTTGAACCATTTCAANGGATAAATGATTTGGTTTTATANAAAGNCAATTATCTCTCTTNCCAATTTCAATTCCAGGTAAAGTTGTAAACTCTTNTTCACCTATTGAAAGATTTCTAGCTGCAATNTGTGTTANTGTTTCAGTCATTCCATAAGTNTCATAAANNATGGATTTTGAGTNTAANATCTTTTCCTTTAAGNNNTCNTGAACANGGCTACCTCCAACNAATACTTTTTTAATTTTTTCAATAAATGGAATTGAATTTTCTAATTGTATNGGNGTAAAAGCAATCAGCTCATAATTANTTTTTAAATCTGAAATGGGAGAGCTGGTCACAGGAAAAATATATAAGTCAAGACCCAGTACTAGCGATCTAACTAACATCATCTTTCCNGCAATATATTTNATAGGTAAACAATTAATAATTTTATCNCCNACTTTTANATCAAAGTATCTNGCTGTAAGTTTTGAGGATTCAATTAAGTCTGATTTTTTTAACNTAATTTCTTTAGGTTTTCCCGTTGAACCNGAGGTGTTGGTTAATANATAATCTTTANCATCAAACCACNATTTTAAAAAATTATAATAATCTTTTTTTTCCTTTAAATACTCCATAATACCATTTGCAGTGTATGAANTACCCTGTAATTTAAAGTCTNTATGTATAAGCTTACTTTTCAATTTTTANTAAANAAATTTAAATCCCATTCTTTATTCTTATTCAAATANATACTGTCNGATGAGATTTCTANTGGNGAATTNACATTGTTTTTGAATAGCATTCCTGTACCCAATCCTTGTCTTAGTTTACTATTCTTTGTATATACCCATTGGGCTATAGCATTTAANCCAACGTTTCCCTCCAATGCGCTCGTTNCCCNCCATTTAATCTCATTCTCTTTAGCTAAACTAATCCAATTATNACANTCATTAAAGCCACCCAATAAGCTTGGTTTAAGTATTAGNTAATCNGGTTTTATNGTNTTTANTAGNTCANCTTTATCAAGATTCCTTCCNATTAATTCNTCATCTAAAGCAATAGGAATTGGAGATAATTGACAAAGTTTTGCCATCTCTTGCCAATGATTTTTTTTNATTGGTTGCTCGATCGAGTGGATAGAAAATTNNTTAAGTCTTTCAAGCTTTTCTAATGCTTCATTANTTTTAAATGCTCCGTTTGCATCNAGTCTAATTTCTAAATCCTCACTGGCAAAATCNCTTCTTATTTCTTTTATCAATTGTAATTCTGANTCAAATTTTAGAGCACCTACTTTAATTTTTATACACGAAAAGCCACTTTTAACTTTTTCTATAATTTGAGACTTCATGTATTTTATNTCGCCCATCCAAACCAAGCCATTAATTTTAATATAATCTTTGAAGTTTGAAAAATTTGAGTCATTTATCTTGAAGGGAGATTCAGAAAAATTGAAATCTTTAAGAGCCATTTCCAAAGCAAATTTAATGGCTGGAAAATCATTAAATTTCTGAATATCTAACTTATTGCCTAAAGAAATTTCTCTGCAGATATAATCAAGCTTAGTCTCTATTTCATCAATCCTGTCTAAACTTAATCCAGGAATAATACTACATTCACCAATACCAATTCTATTTTGATCTTTTATCACTAAATACCAACTAGGTTTATTATACAAAACATCTCTTGATGTTCTGCTTGGCATATTAAATTCTAAATTATGTTTAAAAAAATATGCTTTCATAAATCAAAAAAATTGACATAAATATTGAAAAGAAAAAAGTTGATATAGCAAGTTGTTTTAATAGTGGCTCAAATTCTATTGGGCTTTTTGACTGATTAACTTTAAACAAATGAAATGTAATTGGAAGGATTCCGACAATTATAAAAATCAAGTTATTTGATATTTTAAATTTAGTGGCGAATGTGAATATTAGAAGGATAGATGCAATGATTAAAAAATAATGATAAAATTTAGCATACCTAAAACCTATTCGTGTCGGAATTGTTTTTTTATTCATTTTAGAATCGTTTTCTATATCTCTAATATTATTTAGATTCAATACACCAACACATAAAAATCCAATAATAGACCCCAAAATAAATACTTCATAATCAATAGAATTTGTTTGTAGGAAGTATGATCCAAACACACTTAATAATCCAAAGAATATAAAAACAAAAATATCTCCAAAACCATAGTAACCATAAGGGCTTTTTCCCATTGTATACTTTATCGCAGCCAATATTGAGAATATGGAGAGAAAGAGAAAAATTACAATAAATAGATAATCATTTTTAAACGAATATTTAATTAGTGAATATGATAATGTAATTGATATAAATACATTAACTATTATGCCTTTTTTAAGTTCTTCAAGTGTGAGTTTTCCAGATGCGATAACCCTTTTTGGGCCAATTCGATTATTATCTGTCCCTAAAACCCCATCTCCATAATCATTTGCAATGTTTGATAAAATTTGAAAAGAGATTGCAGTAATTATTGAAAGAACAAAAATTATTTTATCAAAACTGTAATTATAAAATGCATAAAAAGATCCAACTATAATTCCAGAAATTGACAATGGAAGAGTTTCAATTCTTGATGCTTGAATCCAATATTTTATTTTTTTTATCGATTGAATGTTCAAAAAATTTGATTTTCTATTTTATGGGAATTTAGGATATTTTCTAAAGTTAGGGTCTCTTTTTTCTAAAAATGCTTCCTTACCCTCCTGAGCCTCCTCCGTCAAATAATATAGGAGTGTAGCATCACCTGCNAGCTGCATTAGTCCATGTTGACCATCAAGTTCAGCATTCAAACTTCTTTTAATCATTCTCAATGCCAAAGGACTTCTTTTCTGCATTAAAGCACACCACTCCAATACAGTTTCTTCTAGCTTATCCAAATGAACAACTTTATTAACCATCCCCATTTCTAATGCCTCTTGAGCTGAATACTGCTTACAAAGAAACCATATTTCCCTAGCCTTCTTTTGTCCAACATGTCTTGCAAGGTATGATGAACCAAAGCCCCCATCAAAACTTCCAACTTTAGGACCAGTTTGACCAAAAATTGCATTATCACTTGCGATGGTCAAATCACAAACCACATGTAAAACATGACCTCCTCCAATTGCATACCCATTTACCATGGCGATTACAGGTTTAGGTAACTCCCTTATTCTTTTGTGTAAGTCTAGAACATTTAGTCTTGGAACTCCATCATCACCAATATATCCCCCTGTACCTTTAACGTTTTGATCTCCTCCACTGCAAAAAGCTTTATCACCTATNCCAGTGATTACCACTATATCAATATCATTTCTTTCTCTGCATATTTCAAATGCATCAAGCATTTCTATATTTGTTTCAGGTCGAAAAGCGTTATAAACTTTTGGTCTATTAATAGTGACTTTTGCTACTCCATTATAAATTTCAAAATTTATATCATCGTATTTTTTTATTTCTTTCCAAGAAGCTTTCATTGTAATATTTTATATTTTTATGGCTTTGACAAATATCTAAAATATTCCTTTAATATTTTTGTGCTTTTAACACTGGAAGTTTTAATTTCTAAAATCTTTGGCTTTTTAGAATTCTTGAAAAATGTCCTNANATATAAATTAAGTCCAAACTTTGTCGAGACCCTAGTATAATTAAAGTTAAACATTTTTGCAATAAGTCTAGCTGATAGATTATGCTGTGTTTCAATGAATTCTGAGAAAAGATTATTTTCTTTAAATCCAGGTAAAATCTTAAAAATTCCGCCTCCAGAATTATTTATAATAATTATTCTAAAATTTTTTGGAATATGGTTATTCCATAAAGCATTTACATCATAGAAAAAACTCAAATCTCCAGTCACCAATAAAACCGGTGAATCATTTTGAACAGAACTTCCTATTGCTGTGGATGTACTGCCATCAATTCCGCTTGTTCCGCGATTAGCAAACATCATATTCTTATTTTTTAAATCAAACAACTGAAAATATCTTATTGGAGTACTATTTGCAACTTGGATATTGTATTTTTTGGGAATCCAATTTGTTAAAATTTCAAAGACTTTTAAGTCTGAAAAATTTATAACCTTCATATATCGATTATGTAAATCTAGTTTCGAATAATCTAATTGGTTCCATTTTTCAAAATACTTTGAATCAGATTTATTTAAATCAATATTTTCAAAAAATTTATTAGCAGTGGTGTTAATGTGTTCAACTCCCGAATAAAATGAATCTTTTGAAATATTATTTCCTACATGAAAATGTTTTCGTGGTTTATAATTTCTCAAAAACGATTTAATCTTTTTTGAAACAATCATACCGCCCAATGATATAATAATTTCAGGAGATAACTCATCAAATAAAGAATCAGAGTTAGACTGAAGTTCAATTGGGCCAATTAGCCTATCTATATTTGAAATGAAAGATTCATTAAAAACATTTGATGTATGTTCTTTCATAACAATGATTGACGAGCAAGAATTAATTTTTTGAATCGATTTTTTAGAAAGAATATTTCCATCTGACACTCCAATAAGTATCATTATTTTACTTGCTTTATTTATTGCTTTATAAAAGTTATCTAAATCTGTTAAAGAGGGTTTTTTTTCTGTTTTCTTTTTTACTTTAACACTAATTGAAGGAGAATCGTTAAATTCATAAAGGGGTTCTTCCATTGGGACATTTAAATGCACTGGCTGCATTTTATTAATTGAAAGATTAAATGCAATTTCAATTATCCTCTCATTATTTTTCTGTATCGATTTTTGTGATTTTTCAATCTTCGAAAAGTCGGCTTCGTCATTAACTATTTTCTGCAAATTACTTTTAATAATTTCTTCTGTTGCATGACTACAATCCTGTTTTAGACTGTTTGAGTAAAGTATATTTTTTTCAAATACATTCGATTGATTTATAGTCTGTCCATCTCCGATATTAATTTTATATTCTGGTCTATCAGCAGATAAGATAATAAGCGGTATCTCACTGTAATAAGCTTCTGCTACCGCTGGATAATAATTTAAAAGCGCAGAGCCAGATGTACAAATTAATATTGTTGGTTTTTTTGATTTTTGGGATAATCCCAAAGCAAAAAAAGCTGCAGATCTTTCATCAACAATACTATAGCACTTAAATTTTTTATTTGATGCAAACCCAATTGCCAAAGGGACATTCCTTGATCCAGGTGATATAACAACATCAAAAAAATCAAACTTGAGACATGATAAAATTAATGTTTGAGCAACAGGGATTATGGGATATTTAATCATATACAAATTTACTAAATATAAACATCAACGACTATGAAATACTCCAAGCATTGTTTGGGACTTATTTACTATTTCGCTCCATTCATCAGATGCATTACTATCTTTGGTAATTCCACCTCCAACATAAACAGTTAGGTTATCATTAACTATTTTTGCACATCTGATATTGACATAAATATCGCATGAATTTTTTTCAAATAGCCCCATAAAACCTGTATAGAATGAACGGTTATAGTTTTCCATTTTATTTATATAGCTAATTGCTTCATTTTTTGGGGTTCCAGCAATTGCAGGTGTGGGGTGAAGCAATTTGATTAGGTCAGATGAAGATTTTTTTGTCTGAGCCTTTATAACTGATTTGAGGTGAAAGAGGTTTCCTGCTTTCACAGTTTGTAAAGCACCCCTTTCAATATTAGTACATACTCCTTTAAGATCGGTAACTATTTGTTCCTCTACTATTTTTTGTTCTCTGAATTCCTTGTCAGTCCAGCTTTGATTCATGTCTTTTTTGGTTGCAGCTAAGGCAAAAGTTGTAACAACATTACTATTTAAATTTAGTAGTTTTTCAGGGGAAGCCCCAATCCAAACCCCTGTATCAGGGTGATAAAATAAATAACAAAAGGCATCATGATTTAACTGTATTAGTTTTTTGAAGTATTCAATACATGATTCAGAATTTAACTTTACATTAAAGACAGATGAACAAACTACTTTTTCTAATTCCGAGCTGTGTATATTATCAATTGTTTCATTGATAAATTTTATATAAGAACTTTTCTTTGAACTAAATTCCTTAATGGAGATTTCGTTAGTTCTTTTGTTATTTACTTTTAAATGAAACTTAGTTTCAGTAGTAATTTTTGGTTTTAAGAAATAACCATCTTTATTTAAATCAAAAGGCATAAATAAAAAACCTCTATTGTTATCTATGTCATCAATTTGACCACTAATTACATCACCTTGATGAAAAACTATTTTATTGTGACTTGGCTTCTTATACACAACAAAAGATTCATTATTTTTTAAGAAAAAATTTAACTCGCTAAAAAACTTAAATTCCGAAATCATTTTGTTGCTATATATATAGTTGATGACCCAAATAATTTTGGTTTAATTAAAACATCAGCGAATCCGGCAGATTTTAAAATATCACTAAACTTATTACCCGATGGAAATAATTCAGCTGAGTTTAAAAGATAGTTGTAAGCGGACTTATCTTTTGAAAAAATCCTTGCCATAATTGGAATATATGTTCTAGTAAATATTGAGTAAAACAATTTCATAATTGTATTTTCCGGTACAGATGTCTCGAGAATGATAAGGGTGCCATCTTTGTTTAAAACCCTGAAGCTTTCTTTTAGTCCCTTTTCTAGATCTTGAAAGTTTCTTACACCAAATCCAATAGTAACTAGGTCAAAATAATTGTCTTTGAAATTTAGATTCTCTGCNTCTCCTGTTTCCAATCTAACAGATTCATCTAATTTCATTTTTGTTATTTTTTTTCGACCAACATTTAACATTTGTTCAGAGATATCCACTCCAACTACTTTACAATCGGAAATACTTCCTAAATTAATTGCAATATCTGCAGTTCCAGTTGCAATATCAAGTGCATTTTTTGGCTTAAGCTTTTTGGCAATATTCAAAATATTTTTCTTCCATCTTTTATGACTGTTAAATGTCATTATTCCATTTAATAAATCATACTCAAATGATATCGAGTCAAACATTTTTTCAACTTGACTTTTTTTTGAGCTTTTAGATTTTTGATTTGGTTTTACCATGAATATTTGAACTGTGCAAATTTAAGGATTAATGTAGATTAACTTTAATATTTAATTAACAATAATCATGCTTAAAATCAATGGTTAGATTATAGATTTGTAAAAAACTAGAAATGAGATATTTTTTACTTTCATTATTTGTACTATTATTCACTTTTGGATTTAGTCAAGATGTCCAACAAGTTGAAGTTATAAAATCTGATAGACAGGTTTCAGAACTTTTGNATGAAATTGGAGATCAAGAATTAAAATTAGATGTAATTGACCTTTTAACTCAGCCAGCACTTAACGTTGGTTATGAAAAAATTAATGATGCTTATTCCTCATTTGGTGCTGATTTATATCTAAACCTAAACGATATTAGCTCTGCTGACTCATGGGCTGAAAAAATTTCTATAAATCCTTTTTACAGATTTTACTTTTTTAATAAAACCGATTTTGGGGGAGAGGGATATTTTGCTGAAGCTTTTATGAAATTATCATATTTACATTATGACCGTGAAACTTGGTATAACCGCTCAGGGTCAAGATCTCACGATATAATGTATGAAGAAATCAAAACTTTTGATGTTGCTCCAGGTGTTGGTGTTGGTAAAAAATGGGTGAACAGAAAAGGCTGGACTTTTGAATATATGATTGGATTTGGAAGGTACTTATTTAATAATGACGGACCAGAAGCTACCTTTAAAGGGGGAATTTCAATCGGAAAGAGATTTTAATCATTATTGACAATCAGAAATTAATCTCCATAGGTGACTAAATTCACCGTCCATAAAAAGTTTACCACCATCACATTCAAATGTAACGAGTGCAACTAATTCATTTCCAAAATTTAAATCAACTCTTAGAGTATCATTTTCAAATGTGTATGGATTGGTGTCAGGAAGGGCATCAGTAGTTTCTAATGAATTCCAATAAGCATCGTCACCAGGACAGGTGATACAATAAAAAGTGTATCTTATACCATCGACAAACTCATACATTGTATTTGCATCAGCTCTATTATCACTAGGTGACCAGATCCATTTACCTTCAATTGAATAATAAGGAGCTGGTAAATTAGTGTCGTTGTCACACGATGTTAATGTGAAAATGGCTAAAACAATAAATAATAGATTTTTCATGTTTAATATTTACTATGCGCGCATAGTAAATATAGAGAAAAAATTTAATTGAGAAATTTGCTTGTTTAGTCAGAAATAATTGTTGGATTAAATACTGTAGAGATAACTATGCAAGTTCTACCTTTGTAGCAGCTTTTCCTTTTCTACCTTCACCTTCTTCATACTCTACTTTATCACCTTCTTTAATGGTAAGGTTGCCAAGCGCTGAATAATGAACGAAAAGGTCTTCTCCTGTTTCGTCGTTTGTAATGAATCCATAACCTTTAGATTCATTGAAAAATTTTACTGTTCCTTTCATGTAAATTATAAATTTTAGCAAATGTAATCTATATTCTTATAGCAAATGATATTTTCAAGTAATTTTTTTTAGTTTTTATAATTATCATATAAATACAATGGCATTGATAACGAAAATCCTACCAGAAACAATGATAACAAATATTTGATAAACGATCGGCCATCTATTTTTTTATTATAAAACTTATAGATAATAAAAACCAGAAAAGAGGTTGCCGCAACTGTGATATCCATGGTTATCATTGAAATTGCATGATTAGAATAAATATCAGCCCAAAACCCACTCATTGACCAATTATTTTCAAGTAAAAAATAATACAACTGATAATACGGTAAAATAACACCTAAAACACAGAGAACTAAGAACAATTTTTTCATAATATTTAATTAATAATTATTTATCAATTTAATGAATCATCTTAATCTTTATCATAATATTGTAAAATAAATTCAATATTGTGTTAGAAGAATATTTCGATTGTCCATATTGTTGGCAAAATCAATTGAAAATGGTAGATCCCTCGATTGAAAACCAAAATTTTATAGAAGATTGTGAAGTATGCTGTAACCCAATTGATTTTCATATTACGGTTGAAAATAATGAGGTTGTCTTATTTAATTCCGAAAAAATAGATCAATAAATTTTAAATATGTCAAATACAAAGCAACTAGACTTAATAATTTGGGGATCAACAGGCTTTACGGGCCAACTGGTCAGTGAATATATTAATAAAAAATATTCGAATACCGGTCTAAAATGGGGAATTGCCGGAAGAAATAAAGAAAAAGTTTCGGTTGTTGCTAAAAGATTAAATGTTGAAGAGAAAAGAATCTTCATCGCTGATTGTAACGACTTAGAAAGTCTCATCAAATTAACTTCTAAAACAAAAGTAATTTGCACAACCGTTGGTCCTTATGCAAAATTAGGGACAAACCTTATTGAAGCCTGTGTTAAAACAAATACTAATTATTGTGATATTACAGGAGAAACCCAATGGATTAGAAAAATGATTGATAAATATCATTCAAAAGCTAAAGAGAATAAAATTAAAATCATCAACTCCTGCGGTTTTGATTCAATTCCATCTGACATGGGAGTTTTTTATTCCCAAAAAAACCTTTTTGAAAAAACAGGAAAATATGCCAACAAGATAAATATGAGGGTCGCTGGTGCTAAGGGGGGAATAAGTGGTGGAACATACAATAGCCTTTCAAATGTTTTGGAGGAAGCACGTGTGGATAAAGAAGTTAGAAAAACTTTGACAAATCCCTATGGACTGAATCCGATAGACAAACAAAACGGGCCAGAAAAAGCAGATCTTCAAAGTGTAATTTTTGACAAAGTTTCAAATTCATGGATAGCCCCTTTTGTAATGGCAGGAATTAATACAAAAATTGTAAGAAGAAGTCATGCACTAATTGATTTCAAATACGGATCAGACTTTTCTTATGATGAAGCAACATTGTCTGGAAGAGGAGTTTTGGGCCAAGTAAAAGGATACTTAAGTTTGATTCCTATTTTTTTAGCAACTAGAAAAAAAGGTAGTTACATAAAAAATATTGTAGATTATATTTTGCCTAAATCTGGCGAGGGGCCCTCAGAAAAAACAAGAATTAGCGGATACTATAACCTGCGATTTTATTTAACACAGCAAGATAAAATATACTTAAGTAAAGTAATTGGCGATATGGATCCTGGTTACGGTTCAACTTCTAAAATGTTGGCTGAAAGTGCTGTTTGTCTTGCCTTAGATAAAACACCTGAAACTTATGGGATCTTAACTCCATCAGTAGCATTGGGTGATCCACTTTTAAAAAGACTACAGGAAAATGCAGGTTTAACTTTTATTTTTGATTAACTACCAAATCTACTTTTCTTAGAAATATATTTTTGTTAATCTTTTGGTTTTTTTCTTTGAAGAAGATCATATCATCAACTAAAACCCATTTATTGTTTTCTGAACCTATATTTATTTTTTTATTTAATGAATCGTCAATTACTATTTCATCACCAACTATTGACCATTTGACTTCTTCTTGCTCGTCATAATCTAAAAAATTTAGAGTAAGTGTAGCTGTATCATTTTTTTTGAAAAGAATATAAATGTCGACATTATCAAAAATATCTTCTGCAAAACCTGAAGCTAACTGTACAGCCATTTTCTCAAACATATCAAGATCTTTTGTTTCTTCTTTTAAAAGTTGTTTTGCCTTAACTTTAACCTCCCACTTACCTATTATGTCAGATTTAGTTAGTTTATTTTGAGAAAACATTAATGAGGAAATCAGAAAAAATAAATATAAAATTCTCATAACTTCAATTATATATAATTCAAACTTAGCTTTTAAATATCTTACAATTGTTAAAAAAAAACTAATCTTTAGTTAAAGATGATTAATCAAATTTTTTGAATAAATTTCAGCAGTGAAAAGAATTATCTATACACTTATTTTACTTACAATACCCTTTTTGTCTAATATGTTCATTAATGATTTTAACTGGAGTTTAGTTGATTTTATTATCATGGGTATTTTAATTTTTTCATGTCTTTCTTTTACCGGTTTTATCAGAAAAAAATTTAGTGGAATTAAAGAAATATTAGCTATAATCATTATTGTTATAGTCTTTATTTTATTGTGGGCAGAATTAGCCGTTGGAATATTTGGAAGCCTCTTTGCTGGAAGCTAAATTAAAATTTTAAGTGTCTAACAGTATTCGTACCATCATACTTAATTATTTCGTTAAGAGATGCAATTCCAAGTTCAAGATGATTTTTATCATATAACTTTGAATTTTTATCATCCNCAATCTTGGTTTTAATACCATCTGGAATCATCGGCTGATCAGTAACTAAAAGTAAAGCCCCTGTTGGTATTCTATTATGAAATCCAACAGTGAATAAAGTTGCTGTTTCCATATCAATTGAATATGCTCGAACTTTTTTAAGATATTTTTTAAATTTTAAATCAAATTCCCAAACTCTTCTGTTTGTGGTGAAAATTGTTCCTGTCCAATAATCAGTTTTCTTATACTTTAAAGCTGAAGAAATTGCTCTTTGTAAAGAGAAAGAGGGCATTGCTGGAACTTCAATTGGGAAATAATCATTAGATGTTCCCTCACCTCTTATTGCTCCAATTGGTAGTATATAATCTCCGATTTTTATTCGATTTTTTAAACCTCCACACTTACCTAAGAATAATACCGCCTTTGGCATTAATGCAGTAAGGAGATCCATTACTGTTGCTGCATTTGGACTTCCCATTCCAAAGTTTATAATCGTAATATTATTATGAGTTGAAGATGGCATGTTTTTGTCAAGGCCGTCAACAGAAGCACCATTTAAAGAGGCAAATTCATCAACATATTTTTGAAAATTTGTTAATAATATATATTCACCAAAATCAGAAATTTCTACTCCTGTATATCTAGTAATCCAATCCTTTACTATTTCTTGTTTAGTTTTCATGTTGTAAAGTTAGTAAATAAAAAAAACCCCAATAAACGGGGTTTTTTAATCTACAAAAACAAAAATCTAATTTTCTTGTGGAATTCCTTGTGAATTTGTTCTTGGTGACCAATGAGAATGCATGACTTTCCACTCTCCATTTTCATTTACCCATGTTTGAGACGCTCTTGTAGCATAAGGTACATTTTGATCTCCTTCGTTAAAATTAATCGAACCGTCTGCATCAAAGGTAATTACTGCAGTATTCATGTCAGATGACATAAAAACCTGATGATTTGACATTTCAAAAGCACCAAAATCCCAACCCCTATCTGTGTTAACCTGCTCCTCAGTTTGAACAGCTAAAGCAGATCCATTTGAATTAAATATTGTAGTTCCTAATTCTGTAGATATCCATTGACTTGCCGTTTCCCAATCTTGAGAGATATAAGCTGATTGAAAATCATTTGAAATTTTTACAATATCCGCTACTAACGCATCAGCGTCAACTGCCGATACATTTTCCGTGGGATTAGCACAAGAAAAGCTAATCATGATTGAAAGTAAAAAAATAAGTTTTTTCATAATCATAAAATTTATTAAAACATTACAACTGAAAAAAAAGAAGATTATTGTGCTATTTCAATTATTTATTCAGAAGTGGATTTATTAATCGAATATTCCAGAATAAAAAGGAGAGCAATTATAGNTCCATTGGCAACAACTAATTCCATAATACTAGCGTTGTTATTGGATAAGGCGTTTATTGCGGAGANACCGATTACTACAAAGAAATATGTCATTTCCTTTACTCTTATTGTCTCTGTTCTAAACCTAAGAATCGCAAAAATTGCAAAGAGACCTAACGCAAAACCTAGATCTAATTTTACATTACTAAGTAGAAAACATAATAAAAAGGTAATGAGCCCAGCTNAATTATATGTGAAAAAAAATTCATTAAGAGAATTTTTATTTCTGTTATTGTATTTCAGATAGATGAATTTTGAAATAAACAAAACCACAAAAATATTGAGAAAAAGAATTGAAATTAGATTGGTTAAATCTTGATCATTTGCAAAAATCAATTCCACATTTATTTTTTTTTAGGTCAAATGCAATTACGATAAAAAATGAAAGAATTCCTAATCATATTAAGGTTTTAAAACAGTTTTGTAAATTGCTGAAAATTAAAAAAATGAGAAGAATATTACTTTTTACATTATGTATAAACTTAATTTCTAGTGTTTATGCACAAAAAGAAGATAAAAGAAAAACAATAGATTCNTTAACCACTGAAATGACTATCAGTGAAGGTNTAATCAATACATATTNTAATGAGGANAATAAATTATATTTTGAAATATCTGAAAACTTATTGGGAAAAGATCTTCTTGTTGTTACTAGGCTAGCTCAACTTCCAGGTGATTATGCAGGATACCTTAATGCTGGGTCAAAGACAGCTGAACATATAGTTCAATTTGAAAAGCACACAAATAGAATTCTTCTAAGAGAAGTAAGTTTTACAAATATTTCTGACGAGGAAGATCCCATTTCTAATAGTGTTTTAGTCAATAATTTTAAACCAATACTTGCAGCATTTGAAATCAAAAATTCAGAAGAAGATAAATATTTAATTGATGTTACAAGCTATTTTATGTCTGATTCCCCTGGGTTTAATATTATAAGATCATATGAAAAGGATAATTATAAAATTGGTGGAGTTGATAAAAAAAGAAGTTTCATTGATTCCGCGAGAAGCTTCCCAAAAAATACAGAAATACTTCACACTTTGACATTTAGTGCAAGTAAAGCACCAAGAGCTAATCGAACAAAAACATTTAGCTTTCAAGTTAATCACTCTATAATTGCTTTACCTGAAGATAAAATGCCAATAAGATATGAGGATGAAAGAGTTGGATGGTTTACAATTAATAAAATTAATTACAGCTCAGAAAAATTAAAATCTGATAGTTATAATATAATTAGAAGATGGAGACTTGAACCTAGTGATCTAGAGGCATATAAAAGAGGTGAGTTAGTTGAACCTGTAAAACCAATTATCTACTACCTTGATCCTGGTACCCCCATTAAATGGAGAAAATATTTTAAAATGGGTGTTGAAGATTGGAATAGTACATTTGAAAAAGCAGGATTTAAAAATGCTATAATTGCAAAAGACCCTCCAAGTAAAGAAGAGGATCCAGATTTCAGCCCTGAAGATATTAGATACTCAACTGTAAGATACGTTGCTTCTACTACAAGGAATGCTATGGGCCCCAGTGTATCTGATCCACGAACAGGTGAAATTATTGAAAGTGATATTGTTTGGTATCATAACCACTTGAGGTCATACAGAAACAGATACTTATTAGAAACAGGTGCTGCAAATCCAAGTGCAAGAACTCTTTTTACACCTGAGGAAGAAATTGGTGAAATGATGAGGCAAGTCATCGCACATGAAATTGGTCATGCATTGGGTTTACCTCATAATATGAAAGCTAGTAGTGCTTATCCAGTGGATTCATTAAGATCAGGAAGTTTTACACAAAAGTTTGGAATAGCCACTACAATAATGGACTATGCACGATATAACTATGTAGCTCAACCAGGCGATGAAAATATAAGGTTTGTTAGGCAGCTTGGACCCTACGATGATTATTCAATCGAATGGGGATATAGATATTTTGGCAAAACTCCTGATGAAGAAAAAGAAATTTTAAGAAAATTTGTTGACAAAAAATCTCTTAATCCAATTTACATGTTTGGTGGTTATGGAAATGACCCAAACTCTCAAACGGAGAATATTGGTGATGATCCTATAAAAGCCAGTATGTATGGAATCAAAAACCTGAAAATTGTTGCAAAAAACCTTAAGGATTGGACAGTTGAACCAAACGAAAATTATAATGAACTTGAAGAACTTTATGGAGAATTAATAGGTGTTTATCGACGATATATTTATCACGTTCATTCACTTGTTGGCGGTATCTATGATACCCCGCACAACCAAAACCAAAAAGGGGTTTCAAGATATTTAAATGTTAACGTAAATAAACAAATTGAAGCTCTAAATTTTTTAGAAGAACATCTTTGGAAAACTCAAAATTGGCTTATGGAAAAAAACCTGATTTCTCAAATTAAAGGAGAAGGTGTGTTAAACACTCTTCAGGGTCTTCAACTAAGTGCATTCAATAGAATGTTAAATAGTGACAAGCTAAACAGAATGTTGTCGTCGAAAGAATCTTTGAATGGAAATGGATTATCAGTAAGAAGTTTGATTGATAATTTATTTGAATCAATAATAAGAAAGCAATCAAATGCAGATCTTTCTGAGCAAAGATTACAAATACATTTTGTGTCAAGATTAGATCAACTTTTAGATGATGAAAAATTAAATCCCACGATTAAAAGCAAATTATTAGAAACTAAAAACGAGATTCATAAATTTGCGAAAAGAAAATCTGGAGCTCACTATAAATATTTAAAATCAATAAGCGAATAAATATGGAATGGTATAAAAAAAACAGAAAATATTTTTATGCAGCTGTTATATGTTGGTTTCTTTACAGGGTTATTACGTCTATGATGTACTAGTCGAGCATATATCTTAAGGCAAGCGAACTTTTTGATAGTGAAATTTTTAATTCATTTTCTCTTTCTTTAGATCTTCTAATTTTCAATGATATGTGATTAGTATTTGAAAATTTATTTATCAATTCATTTAAGGCTGTCCCATGAAAGAAACTTCTTTTATCTGCTTTAACAAAAATGTTATTAATTTCAATTTCAAGCATCTTTTGAATTTTATATTCTTCAAATGAAATTTCATTAAATTTTACAAATACAGAGTTATTATAAGAAAATGAAATTTGACAAATTAATAAACAATAAATAAGTAGCCGATACATAATCACAATATAAATAAAATTTTTAATCGGTTTTTGTTTTTTTAGAATAGTCAACTTTTGAAATACCAAGCTTATACCAAAATGGACTATCGAACTCTAATTTTTCTGGGTATTCCACTTCTCTTTGCTTTACTACTGACATTATTTTTTTCATATTTTCCCCCTCACTTAAAGGATTTTGTTTTGAAATTCTAAAACAAACTTTATCATTGAAGTCTACAAACCAAATAACTTCATGCCTTTTCTTTTTTCCATTGTTATCTTTTCCAATCTCAGTAACATTTATAAAATGCTTTATTTCACTCCAGGTACGACTTCTATACTTAATTTTTGGAAAGAGTATGGACTTATGAATTCCGTCAGAATTTANTGTAACTCTGTAAACTAATAAATTAATTACTACAAAAATTAATGGAATTGTAAACCCATAATAACTCTTAATAATTTCAAATATTTCAATTTCAANATCACCTTCATACTTAAGTTTGAAAATTGCAAACAAAAATAATCCGATAGCACCTAATCCGAAAAAATTTAATTTTAAAGTTGAAATATCTCTCATTCTTGAAATATACAGCTAGATATTAATTTTTTGTATATTTACAAANTAATAAATTTTATGAAAAAGTATATTAACTTATTACTAATTGCTGTATTAATCTTTTCATGCTCCGAAACTGAAACTGATCCTGTATTAAATTTATCTGTTCGAGAACATATTGAATTAATAAAAAATCATGATAATAAAATCGAANTTTCTTTTGAGGACCTTCCTGAAGTTTCACAGAATTATATTAACAGTCTAGAAAATAATATTACAGCTGAGCAAATCTTACATGCTCAAAATATTGGTTATGAAGTTAAAATTACAAGAGAATCAAGAAGTTTAGTTTCACTTCTAAATATATTATACATCTATTTTGATCAAAATGGCGAAATCCTTTTTGACGATAATTACGATGAAGACAGTGATGGTGACTATGATATTTTTGATGAATGGGAAGAATTCATGTGCTTTGACATACAATTCCCAATCTCTGTAACTATGCCCGATGGCTCTCAAATCTCTGTTGGTAATGAAGATGAATTGTATGAAGCTGTTGAATTGTATTATGAAATGAGTGATGAATTTGATGGCTTACCAGAAATAAATTTTCCGTTTAATATTGTTTTTTATTACGAAGATGAAAACGGAAACGAAAATGAAGAGGTAGTTGGTGTTGGTAGTTATGAAGAATTAGAAATGTATTTTGAAATGTGTGATGATGGATGGGATGACGATGATGGATGGGATGACGATGATGGATGGGTGTGATTCGAAGGTTGGTTTGAAATTGACTGTGTTGATTTAGTGTATCCAATTTCAATTGTAAATCCAGAAGGTGATATTATTTCGGTAGAAAGCGAAGATTCACTTCACGAATATATTGATCAATATTATGAAAATTGTAATAGTGATAATTGTGGAGATTTCACACTTGCCTATCCACTGACAGTTGAGTACTACTCTGAAACTAACGAACAAGTTCAAACGTTGACAATTAATTCTGAAGAAGAATTAGAAGAATTACTTGATGAGTACTGTTATGATGATGAGGGTGAAGATGAAACCTGTGGAGAAATTGTTTACCCTGTAACTGTGGAAGCGCCAAATGGTGATCAGTTTACGGCTGATAGTGAAGAGGAAGTATACACTTTTATGGAAGAATGGTACTCAAATAATTGTAACACAGCTGAGTGTGATGATGAATTTGAGGTTGTATACCCAATTACTATGGAGTTTGAAAATGAACAAGGTGAAATTATTGTACTGACAATACAGTCAGAAGAAATGCTCGAAGAAATCAAAGAACAATACTGCGGTGACTAAAGTTTAAATTAAACAATAACATACTGCAATTCAGCACTGTAAAATTTCAATTATATATTTTTTACTAAATTGTTATTACTAACTATTTAATAACCATACAATAATGGGCTATAAAAATGATGTTTTTTTATATTTATGGATTGTGCTTATTATTTATGCCATGCTTTATTCTTTTTATAAAAAATATTTAAAAAAGTAATTACATAGATCTAACCACAGGAACTCCTAAAATACCACTAACACAATATTCCATTGTTAGTGAAACCAGCTCTCCAAACATTTTTTCTCTTGATTGGCCTAGAGCCATATGTGCTTGACAGCCTTCAGGACCTTGATAAATTTCAGTTATTCCATATAAAGTATTTCCAGTTTCGCCACTTGTTGGGTCTAATGGATTATTAAATTCAGGACTTTTCATCACTGCATAGCATAGAATAATTGGTTCAACATTTCCTTCAATATGGTGAGTTTCCCTCATAAAATCTTGATGACTATCAAGAAATGATTCCATTCTTTCCGATTGGTCATTGGGTACCTTAAAGGCTACATGGAATCCGTAATTTTCAGTTGTAATTTTCATTTTGGTTAATTTTAATTGCAAATTAATATACTAAAATTTAATTTTTTTGAAATTAGCTATTTGTTAAATATTTTAATATTTTAATTAAAGATTATGAACAGAAAAATTTCACATAAAATAAGAAGAGTACATAGATATCTTGGGCTATTTTTAGGTCTACAGTTTTTAATGTGGACGATAAGTGGATTATACTTTAGCTGGACTAATCTAGATGAAATTCATGGAGATCAATTTAAAAACCTTGACTATCAGCCTATAGCATTTGATAATTTAATTAGCCCGTCAGAAATTAACTATCCAGAACCTATTAATAGAATAGAAATTAGAGACATAAAAGAGGAACCCTATTTTCTTATTAATGAATCTTTTTTATTTNATGCTAGAACTGGCGAAATTAAAAAAACTATTTCTGAAGAAGATGCAATTTACATTGCAAATAATTATATGAAAGAGGGATTAGAAATTTCAAATGTAGAAACGATATATGAAACTGGGAAACACCATGAGTATAGAGAAAAACTTCTTCCAGCTTATGTTATTAATTATAAGTCAGACGAAAATTTAAAAGCATATATATCAATTAAAAATGCAAAATTCCAAACCGTAAGACATAGAGATTGGAGATGGTTTGATTTTTTATGGATGACACATACTATGGATTATGAGGGAAGAGATGATTTCAACAACACTGTTCTAAGAATTTTTTCCTTGTTAGGTCTAATAACAGTGATGAGTGGTTTTTCACTTTGGTTTGTATCTTCCCCGACCGTAAGAAAATTTTTAAATTGAAAAATTATACCGATATAATAATTATTGGTGCAGGGCTCTCAGGAATTGGTTCAGCATGTCATCTAGAGAGAAAAAATCCGCAAAAATCATACATAATTATCGAAGCCAGAGAAGAGTTAGGTGGAACTTGGAGCTTATTTAAATACCCAGGGATAAGGTCTGATTCGGATATGTATACTTTTGGGTTTTCGTTTAAAACTTGGGACAATCCAAAATCATTTGCTGATGCTCCAAATATTCTAAAATACCTCAATGAAGCTGCAAATGAATATGATATTAATGATAAAATTAGATATCAAACCAAAGTAGTAAAGGCAAATTTTGATACACAAAAAAAGATATGGTCTATATCAACAAAGAATAAAAATAATGATGAAGAAACTTACTATTCTAGATTCTTATTTTCCTGTACTGGCTATTATAATTATGATAAAGGTTATACTCCAGATTACAATGGTATAAATAATTTTGAAGGAAAAGTAATTCATCCTCAAAACTGGCCAGAAGACTTAGATTATAAAAACAAAAAAGTTGTAGTAATTGGCAGTGGTGCAACGGCCGTTACTATCGTACCTGAAATGGCAAAAAAAACTTCTGAAATCACAATGCTTCAGAGATCTCCAACTTATGTTGGCGCTTTTCCTAATAATGATAAATATGCAAAGTTTATCAAAAAGTACTTCCCAAAAAAAATCGCTCATAAGTTAATTCGATTTAAAAATATTTTTGTTCAAATCTTATTTTTTCAAGCATGTAAAATTTGGCCTAATTATTTGAAAAAATTATTAGTAAATGCTGCTCAAAGGCAATTGGGTAATTTTCCTGCAAAACCTCACTTTGAGCCAAATTATAATCCATGGGATCAAAGATTTTGTGTTGCTCCTGATGGAGATTTATTTAAGGCAATCCGAAACGGCAAAGCTAATGTAGTTACTGATAAAATTGATTCATTTGACAAAAATGGTATAATACTTTCCTCAGGAAAAAAATTAGAAGCAGATATTATTATAAGTGCAACAGGACTAAAACTTTTAGCTTTTGGAGGTTCAAAAATAAGTATCGATAATAAAGTTTATAATCCTTCTGATGCTGTAACATATAAAGGGTTAATGCTTAGCGGTTTGCCAAATTGTATTTTTTTTGCTGGATATACCAATGCTTCCTGGACATTAAAAAGTGATTTAACAAGTGAATATGCTAGTAGGCTTTTTAAACTCATGGATAAAAAGGATTATAAATATTTTGTACCTAAAGTAAAAGATTCAAGCATGAATATATCTTCATTATTAAATTTAAATTCTACATATATCCATAGAGCATCTCATCTGTTTCCAAAACAGGGTTCGAAATTACCTTGGAAACTTTACCAAAATTATTTTTTAGACTACAAAATGCTAAGAATAAATAAAATTAAAGACAAAAATTTGATACTAAACTAAAACAATTATAAATTTGAAAATGACTATGAAAAATTTATTTAAACT
The DNA here is from genome assembly GCA_002691265.1 of Flavobacteriaceae bacterium. GTDB lineage: Bacteria > Bacteroidota > Bacteroidia > Flavobacteriales > Flavobacteriaceae > MED-G13. The sequence continues at coordinate 25,158 of NZHJ01000026.1, forward strand.
TTTAATTTGCACAATTTTATTGACTTGTGGTTCAGATGATGAATCTGAAAATAATATAATCAATTTGCCTGCTAGTATTTCTACAAATGTTAGCTCTCTATCATTTGAAAATACAATGGTAAATCAGATTTCTGAATCTCAGGTTATTATTATCAATGCTGAAAATACTTCATCTGAAATAAATGTAAGTGCACCTGAAGGATATGAGGTTTCATTAGATAATAGCTCATTCTCACAAAGTTTTTCTTTCGCACCTGAAATATCAAATGAAGTATATATTAGGTTTACTCCGGCTGAAGCAATAAATTATTATTCAACGCTTACAATATCTTCAAATGATATCAGCAATAATATTAATTTAAATTTATTTGGTTTAGGCACACCCTTAATTCATAATTATCAGGCTTTTCAAAATCAAGAGTTAGGCTATGGTGGTGGGTTTAGTCAATCGGCAATTCAAATGTTTAGTTTACACGATGATTTGTCTGAAATCCAACAAATAAAAATGTATTTACAAATTGATTGTCCTTCAACAGGTTGTGATGATTGGGATAGGTTTGCAAATGTTAAAGTTAAAGATCAAGCTACCGGAAATTGGTATGAGATAGCCAGATATATAACCCCATATTGGGTGGGTACTCAACAACTGCAAAGAGGATTAGAATTTGATGTAACCGATTTTAAATCATTTTTGAAAGACAATGTGGAATTGAGAATATATATAGAAAACTGGACAACTAAAGCTGATATAGTCAGTATAGATTTTGATTATATTGTTGGAACTCCGGACTATGAAAACTATGAGGTTGCAGAAGTGTTAAGTCTTCACTCAAATTCAATAAGTGGAGTTCCATATGGAGTTACTCATAATTTAGATTTAGAAAAATCAATTCAAATTCCTAGTGATTCAGAAAACATTCAATTTAGGACTATAATTTCTGGATGGGGTCATGCTACACCCAATGACGCTGATGGGAGACCTTGTGCTGAGTGGTGCTTTAGAACCCATGATATTAAAATCAATGGCTCTTACACATTTCAACATAATCTTGGCCCAATTGGTTGCTCTGCTAATCCGATTAATAACCAGAATCCTGGAAACTGGCAGCCTGATCGTGCAGGTTGGTGTCCGGGGATGGCAGTTCCAGTAAGAATGAATAGTCTTGATACAAGCTATAGTGGGTCAACGATATCATTTGAATATGATTTTGAAGATTGGACGAGTGACGGTAATGGTGGAAATGCATTTTATGCTATCTCAACATATGTAATCGTAAAGAGTAATTCTGAAATAACAACACCTATTGTTACAGACTAAAGATGCTTTAATTTTTCGGTTAATTTCTTAAGCTTCATTTTTCTCCACCAGGTTTTATTATCATTTTCCTGGCTTAGAGATCTGTGAATTTTTTTATTTAGTTTATTGATTTTTTTTATCAAATAAGATTTATCAATTTCCTTCATATTATCTAATTCTCTGTTTTAGCACTTGTTAATAGTGTAGTAATTATATAAATCAAAAAAATAGGAATTGGAGTGAAAAATAAAATAACCAATAACAGTCTCCACAATAATGGGTCGGTGTCAAAATACTCTCCTAAACCTCCACATATTCCAGCTAATTTAATATTTGATTTACTGCGATAAAACTTTTTCATAATCTCAAATTAGTTAATAAATCAGAAAATTTGAGTTAAAGAAATATTAAAATTTTCCCCATTTATTTTTAATCATCAAGCCAAGACCAGAATTGATTAAAATAAATGATATGGTACCAGTAAGAAACCAATTATTATTCTCATATTTAGAAATTAGTGCTTCTCCAAAAACACATAACCCTGATGAAAATAAAATCAAACCTAAAAGAGCTAAGCCATATCTCTTCATCACTCAGATCCTTTTTTGGTTAATTCCCAAATCATCAATAGTGCCCATATTATAGCGAATGTTGGATCTTTATCTATCATAAATCCTGCATACACTCCAATTAGAACAAATAAAATTAATTTCCATCTTGGAAACACTCTTTTGCCAAAAAACCATTTTTTCATAAATACAATTTACAATAATTTAAAAAGAAGGAAATGTAATGTATGCTTTTGTTTTATTAAATTTGAAATAATTATTTATTCCTATTGGAACTATTACTACTATACATTTTTTTAACTATCAGCTTATCATTTTTATGCTCAATTCTTGAGGCTGTACTTCTAAGCATTAATACAACCTTTATAAAAATTGAAATAAAAGAGGGGAAAAATTATGCAAAGAAATTATCAGATTTAAAGAATTCTATTGATGAACCTTTGATAATTATTTTAACTCTAAATACAATTGCTCATACAGTTGGAGCTATTTTAGTTGGTGTTCAAGCCAAAGTAGCATACACCGAATTAAATCTTGAAAATACTTTTTTCCCGGGTGGAATTTCTGATGAAGTTCTAGTAGGGTTTGTTTCCACAGTAATGACAATTATGATTTTACTTTTTTCTGAAATTATTCCCAAAACTATAGGTGCAAAATATTGGAATAGCTTAGCAAAGTTTACAACTATTTTTCTATCATCGATAATTCCAATCTTCAAATACACAGGAATATTATGGATTCTACAAGCATTCACTAAATCAATTGGTGCATCAAAAAAAGAGCTTTTTTTTAAAAGAGAAGATATTTCAACGATTGCAGAAATAGCAAAAGAAGAAGGTATTATTGAAGAAAAGGATTCAAAATTAATAAAGAATATTGTCAAGCTCAGAAATGTTACAGTTAAAGAAATCATGACTCCATATTCGGTGATGGTAACTGCAGATGAAAATTTGACAATTAACGAATTTTATAAAAATAATACTGAACTGGTTTTTTCAAGGATTCCAATTTTAAATAACGAAAAGATTGAAGCTTATGTGCTTAAGGATACAATCTTAGAAAGTATCATTAATAATAAAGGAGATTTTAAATTAACAGAAATAAAACGACCAATAATTATTTCAAGTGAAAAAACAAATATTCCAAAATTATTTGATAAGCTTCTAAAAAAACGTGAGCATATTTCGCTTGTAGTTGACAATTCAAAAAATACAATTGGAATTGTTACGCTAGAGGATATTATAGAAACTATTCTGGGATATGAAATAGTTGATGAAACAGATATGGTGGATGATATGCAAATGCTTGCAAAAAAAATAAG
>NZHJ01000027.1 GCA_002691265.1 Flavobacteriaceae bacterium
TGATGTTTTAGGAAATCCAACAGTATCTTTCCCAATTGCATCACAAACATATTGTTCAACCAACACTCTTTTGGTTGATTTTGAAAATCAAATTACCCCAACATACTCAACTGGTTTCTCTGCTCCAACTGATTATGTTTGGACGGTATCCGGCTCTGGAATTACTAATTCTGATTATGCTTTTGTGAATGGAACTACAAATTCAGACGAATTCCCAACGATACAATTAAACTCATTTGGAACCTATAATATTACTGTTACTGTTGGTTCAAATTGTGATAATCCTGCATCGGATACTGTTGTAATTACATTGAGTCAAACACCAACGATTACAAATACAGTTACTTCTCAAGAAGTTTGTTCTGATGATGCTTCAATTCAGTTTGATTTTACTTCTGATGTTGCTGGAACCACTTACTCTTGGGTAGCAACAGAAAATACAAACTTAACTGGATACACTGAAAGTGGTACAACTGCTTTCATTCCTTCTCAGACAATAACAAATACTACCAATACAGATCAGGATTTGGTATATACTATAACACCCATTGCAGACGGATGTGCTGGTACACCATTTGAATACACGTTAACTATTCAGCCAAAACCATTGATTGCGGACAAAGATGAAACGATTTGTGATGGTGAAACATTTAATATTCAACCAACGGATAATTCTCCTACTGAGATAGTGCCAGTAGGAACTACTTACAGCTGGTCAGAGCCAGTCAGTAATCCAGTAGGGGTAGTTACTGGGGGTTCTTCGGGAACTGCGCAAGCATCAATCAGTCAAACATTATCCAACGTGAGTGATTATCCTGCAACTTTAACTTATACAGTGCAACCAGAATTTAATGCTTGTAAAGGCGATTCCTTTGAAGTCGTTATTACAGTTAATCCAACTGTAGGAGTTGATTCTCTCGCCGATCAAATATTGTGTAATGGAGACAATACTTTGGCTGTGAACTTTACATCTTCTTTAGATGATAACACAAATAATATAGCTAACTATTTTCAATTTGCTGCAGTCTCTGGAAACGGAACAACTTGGCCATCAGGATTAAACCAATTATATAAGGCTGATTATCCAGATTTAACTATTGACGAATTTCTTCAATTTGGGCTGGATTTAATGTATCAAAATTCCAATATTTTAGCATTTGTTGCTGTTTATGAAGATAATAACCAAAATGTTATTGACAGATTAAATGCAAAGGGTTCACTTGAGACTGCGTATGATAAACCATGGACAACTACAGGTCAGCAGGTTTATGTATTTAACGAAAATCTTGATGAAGCATATTCTTATATTCAAACAGAACCCATTGTTTATGAAAATTATATTGAGGAGGGAATAATTACTTATTCTTGGGTAAACGATAATACAAATATTGGACTTGCTGCAAGCGGTGACGGAGATATTTCAAGTTTTGTTGCAACAAATTCTACAACAGGTGCAATTTCGGCAAATATAACCGTAACATCAGTATACACATATAATGAAGTTAGTTGTGAAGGTGAATCAGAGACATTTTCAATAACGGTTAATCCTTCTCCACAGGTAGAATTCTCTGAAGATGATCAGTTTATCACAAGTGGAGATACAACCCTACCAGTTACCTTGACAAGTCCAACAGATGGAGTAACGTTCACATGGACTGCCACAGCTCAAGATGGTATTACAGGTCTGACAACAACATCAGGAACAGATTCTATTCCTGCTGAAACATTATTTAACACAACCACAGAGCCATTAACTGTAACCTACACCGCAATTGCAACTGGTGATGTGGGATTTGATTGTGAGGGATTACCAACTGATTATGTTGTAATTGTTAACCCACTTGCTCAAGTAAATCCTGTTGAAGATCAGGTTGTGTGTAATGAAGAAAATCTTTTAATTGAATTTACCACTAATATAACCGGTGGTACAATGACATATACGTGGACTAATGACAATTCTGAAATTGGTCTTTCAAATGCGGGTACTGGAAACATTGATATTATAGCTACAAATACTACTGATGCTCCAATTAATGGCACCATAGTAGTAACTCCGAGTTTTGAAAATGGGGGTGATACAAATGTTGGAGACCCTATTACATTTGAAATAACTGTGAATCCAACGGGTCAAGTTAATTCTGTTGGAAATCAAATTGTTTCTAACGGATTTGACACATCATTAGTAGAATTCTCTACAACAAATGTTAACGGTACAACAACATTTAGTTGGACAAATGATTTAACTACAATTGGATTAGCTGCATCCGGAACTGGAGATATTCCAGTCTTTACTGCGATTAATACAGGAACAAGTCCTGTTATTGCCACAATCACTGTAACACCAACATTTGAAAATGGAGGTGTAAGTTGTACTGGTCCAGCAACTCCGTTTGAAATAACTGTAAATCCAACAGCACAAGTAAATCCAACAGTAGACATGGTTGTTACTGATGGTGATGATATTGATATACCTTTCTCAACAATTAATACAGGTGGAACTTCAACATATACATGGACTAATACAGATCCAACCACAGGTTTAACTAATACTGGATCAAGTGATATTGGCTTTACTGCGGTAAATACTGGAACAAGCCCTATTACAACTACTGTTGTGGTTACACCAACATTTGAAAATGGTGGTAATAGTAATTCGGGATCTACGGATACTTTTATTATTACAGTAAATCCAACTGCTCAAATTGATCCGATTGATAGTTTAGTATTTTGTGATGAAGATGTTATTGATCCATTAGTATTTACTACTCAAAACACAGGAGGTACAACGACCTATACTTGGACAAATGATAATACATCAATCGGTTTAGCTGCTAGTGGTAATGGTACTATTTCTGCTTTCACTGCTCTAAACTCATCAAATCAAACCCAGGTTGCAAATATTGTTGTAACACCAACTTTTGAAAGTGGTGGCGTTAGTAATACCGGAGAGTCAGAATCATTCACCATAACGGTTAATCCAACTGCTCAAGTTGAACCGATAACAGATTTAGTATTCTGTGATGAAGATATTACAGACGAAATTGTCTTTGTTACAGAAAATACAGACGGAGTAACAACATATGCTTGGACAAATGATAATACTAATATTGGATTAGCTTCAAGTGGTGATGGAAATATACCATCATTTGCTTCAGTTAATACTTCATTTGCATCCATAGTTTCAAATATTACTGTCACACCATCTTATACAAATAATGGAATTACTTGTGTTGGACCATCAGAATCGTTTACAATTACGGTTAATCCAACAGCTCAAGTTGAAGAAATTTCAAGTCAGATTTTATGTGNNGGAGAAACTTCTGAAGCAATTTCNTTTGCTACTTTAAANACAGATGGTGTAACATCTTATTCTTGGNCAAACGATAATACTACCATTGGTTTAGNTGCTTCNGGTAGCGGAAATATTTNTGCNTTTACNGTTTCTAATCCATTTAATAANNCAATNGTTTCAAATATNACAGTTACTCCAACNTACACAAATAACGGAATTAGTTGTGATGGTNCNTCTGAAACTTTCACAATAACAGTTAATCCTACGGCNCAAGTTGATGCTATTATTGATCAGGTATTGTGTAANGGTGAATNAACTGAATCAGTTTTATTTNCAACNACTAANACNGANGGTGCTACGACTTATAATTGGACNAATGACAATACAACTATCGGATTGCCNATNGCTGGAGGAACNGGTGATATNGGAAGTTTTGTTGTAACAAANGANACATCTGAATCNCAGACAGCCACNTTNGTGGTNACTCCAATTTATACAAATGCCGGNGTAAGTTGTGANGGACAANCCNAAACATTNNCNATAACNGTTAATCCAACTGCACAGGTTAATGCAATAGAAGATCAAGANTTATGTGAAGGNGAAGTNACTGCTCCAATTGAATTTACCACAACAAATACTGATGGAATAACAACATATGAATGGACAAATACTAATCCTCTNANTGGTTTAGCTGATAGTGGAATTGGNAATATTCCAAGTTTTGAAGTTTTAAANGATGCTGCCAACTCTCAAAATGCAATTATAACTGTTACACCTACATACAATAATAATGGAGTTGAGTGTACAGGNCCGTCTGAAACATTTGTTCTAACGGTAAATCCAGGGGCTCAGGTAAATCCTATTGATAATCAAATATTGTGTAATGATGAATTGACAGATCCGATTCAATTTACTACTCTAAACACTGATGGTGTTACTGAATATAATTGGACTAATACAAATACTTCAATTGGATTACCTTCGGCTGGAACTGGAGATATTGGTTCTTTCTCNGTTGTAAACACATCAACTAGTGCACAATCTGCAACAATTACAGTAACGCCTACATACACTAACAATGGAGTTATTTGTTCTGGAAATCCAGAGCAATTTACTATAACTGTTAATCCTTCAGCACAAGTAAACGGTCTGGCCGATTATAATACAATTTTATGTGACGGTGAATTTACTCCTNTATATTCATTTAGTACCGCTAACACTGATGGTTTAACAACATTTAATTGGACAAATAATAATGTGGCTATTGGATTGGCTGATTCTGGNGAAGGTGGAATTCCTAGTTTCCAAGTTACAAATTCAACGCAGTCAACTATAAGTGCAACAATAACTGTTACTCCTAGTTANGAGAATAATGGAATTATCTGTGATGGTAATGCTGAGACATTCACTATAACAGTTAATCCATCACCAGAAATGGATAATGTTGAGGATGTTGTACTATGTAATAATGAAATTTCTTCGATAATAGAATTTACAACTCCAAATACGGATGGTAATACCACATACACATGGACTAATGACAATACATCAATTGGTCTATCATCAACTGGAAATGGAGATATTCCTTCATTCACAGCATTAAACCTATCTCCAATCACTGAGGTAGCCACAATTACGGTAACTCCTACCTATGAAAATAACGGAGTAGTGTGTATTGGTGATCCTCAAACATTTAGTATTAGTGTGTTAAGTGAAATTGAAATTACTGGAACAACAGTAGATGCTTTAGATTGTAACGATCCAAATAGTGGAAACATCAACATAACAGTAACTGGAGGTTCAGGAGTTTATGATTTCCTTTGGAGTAATGGTGCAATCACTGAAGACTTGAATAATATTGGTCCAGGAGACTACAGTGTAACTGTAACTGACAGTGAAGGTTGTACAGCTATTTCTCAATCCTTTAACATCTTTAGACAAGACGATTTAACGGTTGAGCTAGACACTGAAATTGTACCATTCTGTGAGAATAATCTTGTTACGCAAGAAAATAGAATAACAATTTCTGGAGGACTTGGCCCTTACACTGTTAATTGGTCAGGTGGTTCTGTAAGTATTAATGATAATACATTTATGACAGCTTATCAAAATGGATTATATAATGTGCTTGTTACAGACCAATATGGTTGTCAAGTGAGTACTGATATTTTAATTGATTTTGATGAGTTAGGAGAGGCTTCGTTTGATTATGATAGTAATGGAAATATTGATTGTGGTGTAAGTATATTTAATGAGCTAAGTTTCGTCAACACTTCTTCTGGTGATTACACAAGTGTTATTTGGGATTTTGGTGATGGAAGTGCGCTAGTGACTGGTGAAATTGTGACGCATCAGTATCTTAATTCTGGCGCATATACAGTAACACAAACTGTTGAATACAACTATGGTTGTGTTGAGGTAAACACAGTGGAAATTGAAATCACTGACGGTTATGATATTGTTTTACCAAATGCCTTCTCACCAAACGGAGATGGAATNAATGATACTATTAGACCAGTTTATGCTTGTGTTAACAATATTGAAATGAGTATCTATGATACTTTTGGTTCGTTAATTTACTATGAAAATAATCTTGAACTTAACGGATGGGATGGAAGCTTAAATGGTAAATTAGCTGAGAATGGAAATTATTTAATTGTGGTAAAAGGGACTACAATTTATAATGAGGAAATTAATTTAAGAGGAGTGTTTGTGTTACTAAGATAAAATTATGATGAAAAGAATTATCTTAATATTGGCAATTATTTTTTCTGTGAAATCATATTCACAGGATCCTGCTTTTACTCAGTCCTTTATGGTTCCTGAAAGTATCAATCCGTCTTTCTCAGGATTTTACGAAACAACAAAGGCTGGATTACTTTATAAAAATCAGCAATGGTCAGGTTTTGATTTTAATCTCAATTCTCAATACTTATATTTTGATGATTGGTATCCAGATTTGAATAGTGGTGTAGGAATAAGTTTAATGAATCATCAGGAGACATTTACAAATTATTCTTTGAAGCAATTAAATTTAAGTTGGGCTTATAAGGTTCAAATCAACTACGAATGGGACTTTAGACCNAGTGTNACTTTTGGTTTTGCAACTAAAGATTTTGGATTTGACAACTTATTATTTGAAGATCAGATTAATATATTCCAAAATATAATTAACTCAAATACATTTGATCCCATCGTGCTTGGAGAAAACGCAAGATATGTTGACATTGGGGCGTCATTTTTATTTAACAATGATAATCACTGGATTGGAATTACTTTAAGACATCTTAATAGACCAAATGTCTCAATGGTTTCACAAGGTGATATACCTCTAGATATATTTATTTCTGTACATGCATCATTAGAATTACCTATTCTACAATACAATAGTGATAGCAGTGTGTACTTCATAACAAACTTTATGAAGCAGGCTAAATATGATAGGTTCGATTTNGGCTTTCAATATGTATTCGATAGATTCTCTTTTGCGCTTACTGCAACAACAAACCCTATTCAAACAGAAAATGAAAGTCATTTAGTTACATCGATTAATCCTATAATTGGAATGGCTTGGGAAGGATTTAAATTCGGATATTCGTATGACTTTAATTTAAGTAAAATTGGAGGAGATGGAGGTATTTCGGAATTTTCCATCACTTATGATTTCTTAAACAACAAAGATTGTTTTGGATGTCCTGAGTACTAAATCAAAATTTATTTAAAAGAAAATATTTGTTCTAATCAAAATCAAATGTATATTTGCTCACGCAAAAAAGGTCTGGTAGTTCAGTTGGTTAGAATACATGCCTGTCACGCATGGGGTCGCGGGTTCGAGTCCCGTCCAGACCGCCATAAAACCTTCTCAAATTGAGAAGGTTTTTTTATTTTTGTATAATGGATAAAAACAGATTTATTTCTTTAATAATTCTATTGCTTTTTTGTAAAGTATTAACAGCCCAAAATTTTATCAGTCAAACAATTGAGTATGATGGGAACACCAGAGAATATGAGTTATATATTCCAAGTAGTTACTCTCAAGATGTTTTATCTCCATTAATGTTTAATTTTCATGGTGGAAACGGTACTTCAGAAGGACAAATTGCTATTTCTGATATGAGAAACTTAGCAGATGAAAATAATTTTATTTTGGTATATCCACAAGCAATCGCTGACCCCACTGATGATGGATCATTAAACTGGATTTTCAAAGGTGACTCTGATCATGATGATATTTATTTTATCGATGCTTTAATTTCAGAGCTTTCAAATCAATATCAAATTGATCTTGAAAGGGTTTATGCATGTGGTTATTCTCTAGGTGGTGAATTTGTATATGAATTACTTTGTCGTCTAAATAATAAAATTGCATCAGGTGTAGCTGTTGCAAGAACGATGGGTCAATATCAATATGAAAATTGCAACCCTGAACATCCTACTGCAATAATGACAATTCTTGGAACCGAAGATTATGAATCAAATTATAATGGTGTGGTTTATAATGGAGTAACATATTATATTTCTGCGGATGATACTCACCAATATTGGGTGAATTTTAATAATACAGAAAATGATCCTGTTGAAATTGAACTTCCTGATTACAATAATAGTGATGGTTCTACTGTTACTAAGCGGATCTGGGAGAATGGAGATACATGTGTTATCGTCTCAGAATTGAGGGTAAATGGTGGTGGACATGATTGGCCTGGAAGTTTTGGAAATATGGATATTAACTCAGATACAGAAATTTGGAATTTTGTATCAAACTTTTCAATAAATGGACTAGTAGATGATTGTAGTTTGAATTTAGGTAGTGCAAATTTAAATGGGATTAGTTATTATCCAAATCCTGTTAATAATCAACTTACAATTAATAATTCAATAAATAGTAAAAAATTAAAAATTACTGATATTAAA
>NZHJ01000028.1 GCA_002691265.1 Flavobacteriaceae bacterium
AGAAATTTCATATGATGAATATCAAATAAAACCTGTGAATTTTCAAGATGCAATTGATTTTTCTGCTGGACTTTGGATTACAAATAGTGAAAATCAAGCGCAAGATAACCGAATGGCAATTAGGGGTTTTGGCGCCCGCTCAGCTTTTGGAATCAGAGGCCTAAAAATTATTCTAGACGGGGTGCCACTAACGACTCCGGATGGTCAATCACAGGTAGACAACATCCCTTTTCAGCTAATTGAGAATGTTGAGATTATGAAAAGCCTGTCATCCACGAGATATGGAAATGCATCGGGTGGAGTAGTTATTATTAACACTTTTTCTAATCTTGCTGACAAGTATATTGTGGAGGCTGGGTATGGAAGTTATGGTTATAAAAATATCAAAGGAACATACTCAACAAATAGTGAAAAGTCATCCACTATTTTAAATATTTCTCAGGCCGAGAGTGATGGATATAGAGACCATAGCAGCTACTTAAATAAGTCTTTATTTTTTAAGCATTTAAGGAAATTTCAAAATATGAATTTGAAATTTAATTTGCTTTATTTTGATAGCCCGTACGCTTTTGACCCAGGAGGTTTAAATATTGAATCAGTTGAAGAAAACAGATTACAAGCAAGAGATAGAAATGTACTTTACAATTCGCAAGAATCAATCAAACAAATCCAAACAGGTGTAGTTTTAGACTGGGATTCCAAGTTAGGCGAGGTTAACTCAAATGTATATTACAGTAATAGAGATTTTGTTGGACTACTGCCATTTACAAACGGGGGTTATGTTGAATTAAACAGAGATTTTTCTGGTGTAGAAATAAGTATTAAAGACAAATCTCAGAATTTTGAATGGATGGTCGGAACGTCAATTCAAGATCAGAAAGATGACAGAAAAAGATTTGAAAATAATGAAGGAGAAAAGGGGGCTATAACACTTGATCAGATTGAGTCTTTTAGGTCTTATGGAGCTTTTGCTCTTGGGTCATATAACAAAGAGAATTATAGTATTCAATCTGGTGTAAGATTTGATCTACACGAAATTTCATTAGATGATAATGTTGGAATCGATCAACAATATGTTGAGTATTCTAAATCACTCAAAGCATTTTCGCCTAATGTTGGATTTATTTACAACTTAAATAAAAAGGATGAAGTTTATATAAATTATGGTAAATCTTATGAAACACCATCATTAAGTGAGCTCTCAGCAAATCCAAACGGCGTAGGATTCAATGGAGATCTAAATCCAATGAATTCAAGCGGCTTTGATTTAGGTTTTAGAAATAAGTCACAAAATTTATCGTACAGTATTACAGCATTTTATATTAATACAAAAGATGAGATAGTTCGTTACGAATTAGAAGGCTTTGAGGGTATGAATTTCTACAGAAACCTAGGCACTTCAAAAAGGATTGGTACAGAGATAGAGGTAAGCTATAATTTAGGAAATTCAGGGGTGTTAAATGCATCATATACCCAAGCTAAATATGAATTCAAAAATCAAGAAGTTAGCGGAGATCTTCCTGGAATTCCAAAATCTAATTTTGCTCTTGAGTGGCTTTATGGATACAAGGATTTTGATTTAAAACTGGATTTAAAATATGTAAATTCATTATATGCAGATAATAATAATGAAGTAAAGGTTCCTTCTTATCTACTCTCAAATATTGCCCTAAAAAACAAATTTAATTTAAAAGGGTTTTTCCTAGAAGTTGGTTTACACGTAAGAAACCTACTCGACGAAAAATACTATGATAATATTAGAACCAATGCATTTGGTAACAGGTTTTATGAGCCCGCTTCAATCAGAAGTTTCATCCTTTCAATTAAAACTACATTTTAATGAGACCCATTATTTTTTTTATTTGGCTTTTTGCAACACTTTCTATAGCACAAGAAAAACCAGAAATGCAAGTCTATATCAAAAATAACAATATGGAAAAAGGGTATAGAATTTTGACAACAACCTTTACTGACTCTTTGGTTTTCAAAAAAAAATTTAAGGATAGTAACTATAGCTTAGATTATGTTCTTAGATATTATTATGCTACTGCGATAGATCTAGGGTGTGATAAAAATGAACTAATAAGTATGAGCGGCCTTGTGTTTCCGATTGAGTCTGTAAAACCAGATGAAATTGTGGAAGAGGTTATGTCTTTAATTAGCAACATGTATTATGGAAGAAAAGAGGATAAAGATTTTAAAAGAAAGATTCAGAAAAATTAATCTTTACACCTTTTCAGGCTTAGCTTATTCCCGTCAAATTCGGCATAGGTAAAATTTGTAATCCAGTCCCCAAGATTAATGTATTTAGATTCTGAGTTTAAATTTAATTCAACTGGAATGTGAGAGTGACCAAAAATGAAATAGTCATAATGCTTTGTTTCAAGTTTTTTTCTACAGTACTGGGTTAGCCACTGATTTTCAACATCACCAATGTCTTTCTTCGCTGACATTAACTTTTTTTCTTTTGAAAGAAATTGACCAAGTTTGACCCCAATATCAGGATGAACCCATCTAAAAAACCACTTAAAAAACTTGTTAGTTGTAATGAATTTTTTCATCAATTTGTAAGAAGTATCACCAGGCCCTAAACCATCTCCATGACCAATGAAAAAACTCTTTTCGTTAATCTTAAATTGTTGAGGTTCAGTAATCACTTTTACTCCTAGCTCTAATTGAAAATAGTCACGTACCCACATGTCATGATTTCCTGTAAAGAAATATATCGGAATTCCAGAATCTGAAAGCTCGGCTATTTTCCCTAAAACTCTTGTGAATCCTTTGGGTACAACCGTTTTGTATTCAAACCAAAAGTCAAATAAATCACCAAGAAGGTAAATTGAGTGCGCATCAACTTTAACGGTGTCTAGCCATCTTACAAATTTTTTTTCACGCGCCAGGCTTGACCTAGAATCAGGTATTCCTAAATGGTTGTCAGATGCAAAATATATTTTCTTTCCTTCGGTTACTTTCATTACTTATTAAGCCAAAGATATATAAAAGATTAATTGTCAGCAGCAAACCACTCTGAATATGAGGTTTCTGTTTCTTCTAGTCTAAGTGAGTGAAGTTTAATTTCAGCAGGCAGCTTTGAAGATATTCGCTCTGCAAAATCAATAACCATTTCCTCAATAGTAGGCTGATAGTTAGCTAAAATTACTTTATGACCGTTTTTTATTAATTCATCAGCTAACTCTTTATGTGGTGAGTTTTTATTAAATATTACAGAATGGTCAAATTCATTTATTATTTCAGATTTTACAATTTTTTTCAGATCATCAAAATCCATTACCATTCCAAATTTTACGTCAGATTTGTTGCTTATTGGTTCTCCAACAATAGTCACAAACAACTTATAATTGTGACCATGTATATTTTTACATTTTCCGTCATAGCCATACAAAGCATGAGCCGCTTCAAATCTAAATTTTTTTGTAATTCTAATTTTTGACATTTAGCTATTTATTGAGCCCCAAATGTACATTTTTTATGAAAGCTAATTAAATGTTTTTTTGAATTTAATAATCAGTGGAATTGACCTTGCTAAAATCCATAATGTGAAGGCATAAAATATTCCGTGTAGACCTAAATCATAGTTGTCAAACAAAATAACAAAAGGAACAAAAACGATAAACGTTGAAAACAGCAAAACATTTCGAAGGTCTTTCATCCAACCTAACCCCTTATATATACCATCAAAAATAAATGCAATTGAGCACAGAGGAAGGATTACTAGTACGATCCAAAAAATATTATAAAACTCTTGTAAAACTACAGGGTCGTTATTAAATATTCTTCCAAGTGGATAATAAAAAATAAATCCAATAATACACATAAATACACCTATCTTAATCCCTATTTTAGTCAGATCACTTCCAAACTTTTTCAGTACATCATATGACTTTTCTCCAAATAATTTTCCAGATAAAATAGTCCCAGCACTTGAGTATCCATCTATAATAAAAGCAACAAGAAACCAGAGGTTAATGGCTATGGTATATGCAGCAATAAATTCATCACCGTATTTTGTTGCAAATGCATTACAGAAATACAGAGTTACGTTTAACGACGCAGTCCTTATGACCAAATTGCCAAACATCTGCAAAAACGATTTTATTTTGGGGTTAAAGGGGAATCTTATCCTCAGTGTTATATTGGTTTTTTTGTATAATAATATGACCGCAATAAGAGCCATTGTTATTTGGGCAATTAAACTAGCGTATGCAGCCCCTTTAATATACATTGGACTAATAAATCCATCTATTCCATACACGAATATTATGTCCAATACAATATTTAATGATGTTCCAATGATAGCAATGACCATTGGGTAAAAAGTATTTTGCAACCCTCTGAATATTCCAAATATTCCGATAGTTAGTAAAGTGAAGGGAAGCCCCCATACTCTAATGTTAAAATAGTCAACACTAAATTGAAGAAGGTCACCACTTGCATTATAAAATTTAAATAGACTCTCAGAATTTAAAAATGTTAGCAGTATAATTAGAAAGCTGCTTGAGATGATAATTAAAATTCCTTGTGCAGGAAGCGTTTCAACATCCTTTAAATTTTTTTTACCAAGAGCCTGTGCAATAATTGAAGCTATTACACTTCTAGTTTGTCCAAAAACCCAAATCAACATTGAAATAAAACTACCCACAATTCCAACTGCACCTAATGATATGGTTGCATTTTCTGGAATGTTGCCAACAATTATCGTGTCGGTTATTGACAAAATAGGTTCTGCTATACCAGAAATTAAAGCAGGTATTGCTAGCTTTTGAATGTCAGAAATTTTAATTGAATTTGTCAAAGTATTAATTCATAACAATAAAAAGGAAAATCACTCTGCTTTGGGAAATAGATTCCTTCCAATCGCTGATATCCTCTTGATTCGTAAAATTTTAAGTTTCTTTTATTCACAGAAAATGTATCTAATCTGACAGATACAAACTTTTTTTCTCTAGCATATTTTTCAGCAAAATCCATCAAGATTTTTCCTATACCCTTTTTTTGAAAATCAGGATGAACTGCCAATCTGTGAATGTATAAATTATTATCATTTCTAGTTTTCCATTTTACAGGCAAATAAACTGCATCCATATGCACACAAAGAGAAATACATGCAGCCACTTTACCGTTTATGACATAAACATATAACTCCTGATTTTCAGCATCATTAATAAAAGAGCCTCTGTCTGGATAATGCTCATTCCATTGATAGATATCGTTTTGAATCATGTGCAGGGCGCATGATTTTGTAATATTTAAAANAGCATCTATGTCAGAAGTTTCTCCTGCCCTTATCATAACTAAGTGAATAAAAAAACAAATTTAAAATTAAAAGCNTTATAAAATCATCTAATTTTAGATAATACTAAATATTTGTTGTTACATAANTATGAGTCTATTTTTATCTGCGCTTTTAATTTTTGTTTTGAGGCTTATNGATCAATCACTAACAACTGTTAGGGCTTTGGTGGTTACTAAAAAGCCNGTCCTTGGAGCATTTATTGGGCTTNTTGAATCNGCAATNTGGATTCTAGCGGTATCACAAGTAATCAAAGACATAAATGACCCTTTTTTGATAGCGGCGTATGCTTTTGGTTTTGCAGCTGGAACATTACTTGGAATTCAACTAGAAAAATTTATTGGTCTTGGAAGNGCTGTTGTTAGAGTTTTTACACCCTCAAAATCTGCAAATATTAGTAAGCCACTCAGAGATAAGGGTTTTATGGTTACTGATATTAAAGCAAAAGGTAGAGANGGTGCTGTAACAATTTCATGGTGCATTGTGCCAAGAAGAAAACTCAGGAAGGTNCTCTCAATAATAANATCCGTAAATCCTGATGCTTATGTTACCACAGATTTTGCGAATCCAACATCTTTAAGAAAGTAGTTGGTTAATAAAATTTAGATTTAAAAATTTTCAAAATAATTAGNAATACAATTCCNGAGAGGAATATTGAACTGCTATTTTCTGTGAGNAACTCAATAATAGATAACACCCCACCAAGAATGATTAAAAANACAGAAATATTAAATAGTTTCCTATAATTATTTTGATTCCAGAAACCGTTCATCTGATTATTTTTTTATGACCTTGAATGTACTGCTTTGACTTCCTTTTGAAAGGGTCAAAAAGTACGTTCCTTTTTCAAAACTTGAAAGGTTAATTTCTTCTATTCCAACCCCTCTAAAAATTTCTTTACCAAGAATATCGTTAATAATAATAGTCTCATCACCTTGAATTCCGAGAAGATTTATTACATCAATAAATGGATTTGGATAAATTTTATAATTATTGAAAAAATTATCATCAACATTTAATGGAGATCCAAAGGAAACATTATCAAAGTAGTAAACTATATTTTGATTTCCTGATGACCCAAAATTGAAAAATATGGAAGCCATATCGAAGACAAAATCTGTGTTGAGAGCCTGTGTACCCTCTGACTCATTTGAAAAATCGAACTCCATAGTTTCCCATTCCCCAGCAGCTGTAGTGTAAGTGTCTGTCTCAACTGATTGAGTTGGATCCTGTGAATTTTCTATCTTTAATTTTATAGGAATTCCAGTTTGTGTTGAGCCCGAAACATAAACATGCACAAACATTTTTGTGTCAGTATTGGTAATTGGAATATCGTTTAAAAATCCAGCACCAGAACCGATTGTAACTCCAGCCCATGTTTCAGCACTACTATTCTTTTCTACCCTTGCGTAATTGCCGTCAACCGTTTCTAAAATTGTTGAAGGACCATTTCCTCCGAAGTCTGTCAACACATAATATACACTGGGATCATCAAAGGTAACTGGTAAATCCATTTGACTAAGACCCCCGCTTGGATCGGTTTGATAAATATCATCATAATAAAATGTAGAGTCAGCAGTACCGTCACCTACATTTCCAAAATCAAACATTAACACAAGCTTTTTATATGTGTTTGAGGGTTCTCCTGAAAAATCCCAGGATAGTATTTCCCATTCATTAGTCTTTGTGGTATAGGTGTCTCTTTCTGTTGCAGGTTCAGACGGAAATTCACCAACATCACCTTCGATTTTAAATTTAACCATTAGACTCGGATAAGGAGATAGAACATTCATGTTCAATGTAGTGTTACTAGAAAAATCCAAATAACTATCAAGTTCGATATAGGTCCCAGCCCAAATGTCACCTCCGTCCCTTATGATAACCCCAACATTTTCACTTGGATTATCATCATCAATTTGAGGATTATAAACAACATACCCTGAGCCACCATTGAAGTGAATAATATCACTGTTTATTATTTGTTCATTTTCAAAATTTATAGGCAGTTCAATTTGTCCAAAGATCGAGTTTGAAATTAAAATAACTGCTAGTAAGATTATGTGTGCAAATTTATTTTCCATGGCTATATTTAGTTTAATAGGTACATGATTAGATTTTTAAAAAAATACTATGCATGCGATACAAATATAAATCCTATATTTTTATTTAAAAAAAACAACCTGTTAATAATTAAATTTTAAGGGGTTCAAGTTATTAAATATTTAAAAATTCAAGTTATTATTTAACANTATCTTNTTTATAGTNNTATATTTATCAAANTAAATTNTAATCAGAATAAGCTAATCATGAAAAAACTACTTGTATTATTTATTTTATTTCCAATANTTGTTTTCTCTCAAACGAAAACGATTTCGGGAACTGTTAANGATGAAAATAGCCTTCCGCTTGTNGGAGTTAACATCACAGTTCAGAATTCAAATCTTGGAGCTTTAACAGACTTTGATGGGAATTTTTCNATAACAATTCCTACAGACAAACCTAAGGTTNTAATATTTTCTTATTTAGGCTATACAACACAGGAGGTTGATGTTTCNTCGTNAGATAATATTTCCATTATGATGATACCAGATCTTGAGCAACTTGAAGAAGTAGTTGTTGTTGGGTATGGTTCAGTATTAAAAAANGATTTAACNGGTTCGNTATCNCAAGTTGAAGTTGATGAAGAAGTTGCCAATCAATCAAACTCTATTGATCAGCTATTACAAGGTAGAGCTGCTGGAGTACAGGTAATNCAAAATGCAGGAACTCCNGGNGCTGGAATCAGTGTAAAAATTAGAGGNACNAATAGNTTANGAGGAAATAANGANCCTCTTTANGTTGTTGATGGTGTAATTATTTCTTCGGCAGGNGAAGATGTTTTACCAGCTGGGGTTGGTAATTCTGGTCAAGAAAGTCAAAACGGCTTAAATGGAATCAACCCAAGAGACATTGAAAGTATACAGGTTCTGAAAGATGCATCTGCTACTGCTATTTATGGATCTAGAGGCGCTAATGGAGTGGTTGTTATAACAACGAAAAAAGGTAAGAGTGGCAAGGTTAATATTGAAGCGTTTAGTAATACTTCTGTTAGAGTTATTTCAAAAAAATATGATGTTTTAGATCCTTATGGTTTTGCTGCTTATGTTAACGAGGTTCAAGCAAGTAATGGATTAGACCCAAGATATTTTATTGATGACTACACAATATATGGTATTGAATCTGATGGTACTGTTTCAGGAACACCAGCTCGTTCATATCATTGGCAAGATGAAATTTACAGTAGTGGTATCAGTAGAAAAGTGGGGGGGTCTGTTTCAGGTGGAACTGATAATGGAAATTATTATATATCTGCTGGATTTGATGATCAAGCTGGTGTAGTTCCAACCTCGTCATTCAAAAGTGGGGATTTAAGGATTAATCTTAATCAGGACCTTAATGATAAGCTTATCCTTGAGGCAAGAATGAGTGGATATCTAAGCTCAACAAACTTTGCCGAAAGTGGTGACTTAATTGGAGGCTCAAATCAAAGTTTTATCAAAAACCTTATTTCTTTTAGACCTATTATTACTGAAGAATTTGAGGATTTTGGTGAAGATTTAGACCTTTCAAATCCATATTCCTGGATAAACGATTTTGAGGACATTTCAAAAGAAAGTAGATACATCGGTAACATTGGACTTACATATAAGTTACCTGTTCAAGGCCTCAGATATCAAGTTAAGGTTGGCGGAAATATTAGAACCAAAGAAAGAAGAAGATTTTTTGGAACAACAACCTGGCTAGGTAATAATGCAAATGGAGCATTGCAAATCACAGGTTTCAACAACTCCTCTTTTCAAGTAAATAATTTTTTAAGATTTAACAGAACATTAAAGCGTAAGCATAGAATTAATAGTGTTCTTGGTGTTACATATGATGTAAGAAAAGTCTCAAATAATATCTATGCAGTTGAAGATTTTGTAACTACGCAGTTTACAACACAAAACCCAGCGTTTGGACAAGTTATTACTAGACCGCTTACTTATATTAAAGGTGATCAGCAAATCTTTTCATTATTAGGTAGGTTCAATTATACTTATGATAATACATATATTTTGACTGCGACTTTTAGACGAGATGGTGTTTCAAAGTTTGCTCAAAATAATCGGTATGGATTTTTTCCCTCTTTTGCATTAGCATGGAATGTTCATCAGAATAATGATTTAAAAATATTTGACGAGCTTAAGTTAAGAGCTGGTTGGGGTCAAATTGGTAATCATGGAATTGGATCTTATGGTACATTATCTAATTATGGAGTTTCACCAAATTTGTATGGAAATCCAGACGGTGGAACAAACGTTCCTATTGCCTTGCAAAATGTTGCAAATCCTGACTTGACTTGGGAAACCACGGAACAGTTAAATGTTGGAGCTGACTTTACAACAATTAACGGAAAAGTTAGTGGTACAATTGATATATACGATAAAACAACAAAAGACTTATTACAAAATGTAAATATTCCAACATCCTCTGGTTTTTCAAATATTCTTGTAAATCGAGGTGAAATTTCAAATAAAGGTCTGGAGATTTCCTTAGATACTGAGCTTGTATCTAGCAATGATTTCAATTTAACTTTCGGAGGAAATATTGGTTTTAATAAAACAAAAATTACAAATTTAGCAGCACAGCCATTAGACGAATTTTATATAGACGGTATTGCGGAGGAAAGAAGGTTTTATTTTGGCGCACAGGTTTCAAGAGGAAACATATTTAAATATCCGGCAAATGTTTTTGTTGAAGGAGAAGAAACAAGTTTATTTTATGGTTTAGAGACGGATGGAATATATCAAACAGGTGATGTACTTCCAAATGTTTTTGGTATCGCTGCTGTCCCAGGTGATGTCAAAATTGTTGATCAAAATGGAGATGGTATTATTGATTTAAATGACAGAACCTTTATCGGAAATCCAAATCCTGATTTTATATATGGATTTAATTTCAATCTAAACTATAAAAGACTATCGGCTAGCATTTTATTTAATGGAGTTTACGGAAATGATATAGCAAATGGTAATTTATTACAATTAGATAACGCAGAAGGACTTACATATTTAAATATTGCTCCAGATGCTTATTATAATGCATGGAGACCAGATGCTCAAACAAACACCTATCCTAGAATTGGATATACGACTAATGGTCAACCAGCAATGACTGATAGAATTATAGAAGATGGAAGTTACTTAAGATTAAGTAACCTTACCGTAAGCTATGACTTTGATGTAAATAATAACGACTCAATAAGTAATTTAAAATTATTTATAGCAGGACAAAATCTACTTACATGGACTGATTATTCCGGATATGACCCTGAAATATCAAGCTTTTTATACAATGGGTTAATCAATGGGGTTGACTGGAACGGAAGAGCAAATGCAAGAACATTTATATTGGGATTAAATGTTGGATTTTAAACAATTAAAAAAACTAAATTCTTTAATTATGAAAAATTTTAAAATAATATTATTAGCTATAATTGGGATATTTTCAATGTCATGTGACCTTGATGAAGATCCAATATTTTTGGATTCTCAAGCAGTTTACACTGATATAAATGTTGCGAAAGGCGCATTAGATGGAATTTATCAGGGATTAACTAGCTATGGAGCTCAGGAACAAAGACTTTTTGCACTTGCAGGTTATTCTGGATTATTTACCGCAGGTAAAAACGGCGGTAACAACGTTAATAATGTAAACAATGCAAACTTATTTTCTTTAAAACCAACTTATGATATAGATTCTGAGAATATGTGGGGTGGATTATACAGGGTTATTGCCAGGTGTAATGGAGCTATAGAAAATGTTTCAACAGTCTTAGAGCCATCATCATCTGATGAATCAGGGTTTAATGACATCGCTGGCCAAGCATACTTTGTTAGAGCATGGTCATANTTTTCTTTAACTAGATTATGGGGGGATGTACCTCTTTGGCTATCATTACCGAACAATGAAAACTTGCATTTAGCAACGTCACCTTCAAAGGATATTTATGCNCAAATAATTGCTGATGCTGAAATGGCAATCTCTCTAATGAATGGCAATTTTGGAACTGGATATCCTANGCAGTATNCTGCTAATATGTTACTTGCAAAAGTTTATATGACCCTAGCTACTAATCCAGATTTAAGAGNTGACGGATTAAGTGAAATNGATTACTGGCAATTAGCTTACGAACAAGCTATGCAGGTTTATGGTCAATACAGTTTAGTTGCTGATTACAGCAGTTTATTTACCGATACTAATGAAAACTCATCTGAATCTATTTGGGAATTACAAATAAGTCAAGACGCTGCAAACTCACAAATGGGAAGAAATTTTACNCCATGGAAATATAAACTAGGCCAACATTTTGGATGGTTAAGGGTTAGTGCAGATGTTTATAATCATCACGCATCAACCTATCCAAATGACCCGAGGCTTGAGGGAACCTANTTACATAGTTATAATAGAGCGGATAACGGAAATTTNGTTACTGTTTACCCTTCTAATCCTAATAGGCCAAACTTTTCCAAAGCACACCCATATTTCTTCAAATTNACGGAGAAAGATACTCAGCATAGTAATCAATACGGAGATCAGAATGTAATCATTTATAGATATGGAGAATTACTAATTATGCTTGCTGAAATATCAAATGAATTAGACAATGGTCAACAATTAGGATTTGTAACTGAACTATTAAGTAGAGTTGGGATGAGTCCTCAAGCAGATTATTTTGGAACTCAAGCAGAATTTAGAGATGCAATTATGTATGAGTATAGATTTGAAATGTTAGGTGAAGGAGAGGATGCGCATAATAACAGAAGAAGAGGGTTTGATTATTTTTTAAATAAGACAATTTTATTTCACAATAATAACCCTATTCATAATCCTGCAGTAGATCTTACTTTAAGTACTGATGAGTCTCAAGTAATGTCATTGCCAATTCCGTTAATTGAAATCAATACTAACGATTTAATTGACTAAAAATTTAAATTTATACATGCTCCCATTAATTGTGATATTAGTGGTAGCATTTTATTTTGAAAATTGAGAAGGTTAATAATAACAGCTTTAATGACTTTGGTTTTGTGTCCTTTGCTTTCACAAAATCAATTACCTCTTGCCAATGGCTTTCTAGAAGATATTGAAAATAATGAGTTTCAATATTGGAGTCATCAAGCCAATGAAGGTGGAGAGGCAACATACTCAATTGAAACAAATGATTTGGTTGGTGGAAGCACAAAAGCTCTTAAGTGTGAAGTACATTCATTAGGTGCAAACGGGTGGCATGTAAGTTCAAAAAGTGAATATCCTTTTGAAGTAATTGCTGGTCAAAAATATACAGTTACTTTTTTTGCCAAAGTTCAAGGAGCAGACTCAAGGCAAGTGAAACTTGTTTTTCAATCTGATGTTTCTGGCAGTTATCAGGGACAAAATCTTTGGATAACAAATGAATGGCAAAGATATTCCCACACTTTTACCGTTGAACATTCTAGTGATAACAATAGGGTAAGGTTTTGGTACATGCAATCTGACGTTACTTACTTTTTAGATGAGGTGAGTATTTCCCCTGGCGATAGAATAACCTTTCAACCTGAAGAAAAACATCAAACAGTTGATGGTTTTGGAGCAGGAATTAAAAGAAGAACTGAGGATCTGTATGTATTAAATGATTCGTTTAGAGAGCAGATTGAACAATATTGTTTTAACGACCTTGAGGTTAATATGATTAGGTTTTTTGTTTACCATGATTTAGAGCCTGAAAATGATAATGACGATCCGTATAGCTTAGACGAATCACAACTTGATTGGACAAGATATGATAGTGATCCAAATAGTTGGAGAACTAGATACGTTGGTGAAGCTTTACAAAATGCTTTTAGCCAAAGTATTAATGGATTCGATCATATAATTGGCAACTGTAACAGTGCCCCAGCCTGGCTTAAAACAAACGGTCAGCATAATGGTGGAGGCACTCTGATTAGCGGGGGAGAATCAGAATTTAGTGAGTTTCTCGTTGCTTTTTTAAACGGAATGGAATCACGATATGGGATCGAGGTAACGGCAATTTCACCCACAAATGAACCTGACTATGAAGTTTCATATGAATCTATGAATACAACTCCATCAGAATTATCAAGTATATTGATAAATCTTAATGCCAGGTTGTCAAATTCTGGTTTGGATTATATTAATATAGTTTCACCTGAATGTTTCAGGGTTGAATCTCAAAATTCTGGAAATTCTGCCACCAATTATATTAATACAATGTTTGAAAATTCAGCTGTTGAGGAAGCTGTTGATATTATAGGCACTCATACTTATGCAGACCCCAATCATAATGCTAATTGGAATGTATTAAAAGTAGCTGCTAATGGCAAACCAGTATGGGTTACAGAATCGGCTAATCTCAATAGTACAGATCAATCAATGACAGATGCAGCAAATTACATTAAGTGGATAATAAGAGGATTTAACGAAGGTGGAGTTACTGCTTATATGCTACATTTATTTTATGAGGAAGCCGATAACAATGGTTATTCTAGCTTAGTTGCATGGACTCCTACGGGTGAAATAATTTTACCAAAAAGGTATCATTCATTTAAACATTTTGCAAACTTGGTAAAGAAAGATTATAGCCTAATTAGTTCTGCCTCAAGCGATGAAGATGGAGTTTTTGTCTCAGGATTTATTTCAGACGATGAATCTAAAGTAATAGTTCAAATATTCAATGAGGGAAATGAAAAAGATTTTTCAGTAGATGTTCCGCTTGGCGCAATTTCAGTTGAAACTTTTATAACAACTAATAATGATTCTGAGGAGTTTTCATCCTTGGGTATAAATGGAATAGATTATTATAACAGATATTTTACAACAACTCTACCCGAATTGTCTTTAACTTCACTAGTTTTTGATATTGATGAATCTCTTTCTAACATTGAGTATAATTTTGNAAATAATAATGATTTTCAGGTTGAGTTATTCCCTAATCCTGCAGAGGATCAACTTAATTTGATTTTACCTGATTATTCGAATTATAATGTTAAAGTTTTTAATTTGCAGGGTCAAAAACTAATCGACCGGTTTACTGAAAATAAAGAAGTTTTAATTGACATATCTAAATTTCAAAAAGGCACTTATTTTTTAAAGATAAACTCTATGACAGATAAAAAAACAGTTACTAAAAAGATAATCAAACAATGAAAATAAACGGATCCACATATTATTTTGCGTTAATATTTTTATTGTTTTTTAACAATTTTTACGCTCAACAAGAATCAAAGCCTCCCAATATAATCTTTTATCTTTCAGATGATCAGGANCTTTTAGATTACGGAGTTTATGGCAATCCAAAAGTTGAAACTAGTAATATTGATTTTCTAGCAACCCAAGGAATAAAATTTACAAATTTTTATACCGGTCAGGCTATCTGTGCACCTAGTAGATCACAAATTTTTACAGGGATGTACCCAGTGAAAAACGGTTGTATGGCAAATCATATTGGTGTAAAGCCAAATATAAAAAGTATTACATCTTTATTAAAGGAGTCTGGATATGAAGTGGTTTTAGCCGGTAAGAGCCATGTCAAACCAAATAAAGTATTTGATTGGACACACTATTTTCCAAAAGTTAACAACAGATATTTACCACTAGAAAAAATTGACCATTATTTAAAAAATGTGAATAAACCATTTTGCTTAATTATTGCTTCAGATTATCCTCATGGTCCGTTTCCTAAAACTGACAATTATACTAAAGCTGATATTTTTAAATTACCATATGACCCAAATTATGTTGGTAATCACAAGCCAGGGTATTATCAAAATATTCAAGATGATAATGATCAGCTTGGAAAAGTTTTAGAAATGGTTGACAACTATGGTCATAAAGAAAGCTCTATGTTTATTTATGCTTCAGACCATGGCCTCAGTGGTAAGTGGAGTTTACAAGAACAAGGACTTCGTCTTCCTTTTATTGTTAGATGGCCTGGAAAAATTAAGCCTAACACAACCTCTGAAACATTGTTGACNCTTGTAGACGTTTTACCTACTATTTTAGAAGTATCAAAAACCAAAATTCCAAGAGAACTTGACGGGAAAAGTTTTGTCGTGTCATTAAAAGGTGATGACAAACAAATTAATGAATATATATACGGGGTAGCTACTAGACAAAATATTAGGGAGTGTAAAATTTTTCCTTCTAGAATGGTAAGAGGCTCAAGGTTTAAGCTCATAAGAAATTTTAATTCCGTTGAGGTTGTCAATTCAAATTTGGGTGACAATCCAATTATAAACGAATTTGCTAAAATCGGAGCAGAATCTTTTCCAAATGTTCCCTACGAAGAATTGTACGACTTAGAAAAAGACCCATATCAAAAAGTAAATTTGATAAAGGATAATAAATACAAAAAAATAAGAAACAGATTATCAATTGCTTTAGAAAATTGGATGAAANNTCAAGAAGATTTTCTTTTGGAAGATCCAATCTCAATATTAAAACCNACNCTTCANCCTTTNGATAAAAANTCNAAATGGAATANNGTNCCTCAAAATTTGNCNGNTAAANTAAAAAATGANGANTATNTTAAACTCCANTATTAATATGNTTAAGTCAAAACTTATANTNCTNATTATTCCNCTGTTTTTTTCATGCTCTGAAANTATAAAAACAACNCAAAAACCACTTAATGTNGTATGGATAAGTTGTGAGGATATGGGNCCNATATTAGGNTCNTATGGNNATNANNTNGTTAAAACACCAAACCTTGATAAGCTTGCATCNGANGGAGTTAGATATACNAATGCATANTCAACTGTTGGNGTNTGNGCNCCAAGNAGNTTNTCAATTATNACNGGAATGTATTCNGCTAGACTTGGNGCACANAATATGAGAACNGGAGATTATCATAATTATAAAACTCCTGAGCAGGTTACTCACAGAAATGATATCGGCGTAATTGATAAGGCTGGGAAAAATATTCCAGAGTATGAGGTAGTCCCGCCTCCCTACGTTAAACCATTTACCGAGATTTTAAGAGCTAATGGATATTATTGTGCAAATAATTTTAAATGTGATTATCAATTTAATGCCCCGTTTACAGCGTGGGATGAAGTATCATCAACCGTAAGTTTTCGGGATGCGCCAAAAGACAAACCATTCTTTTATGTTTGGAACACATTATTAACCCATGAATCTAGAATTTGGGAAAGGAGCAATAAACCTCTAACAGTCAACCCTAAAGATGTGGAAATTCCATTATACTTTCCGGATATTCCAGAAGTTAGAAATGATATCGCTAGAAAGTATTCTAATATTGAGGCTATGGATGAAAAAGTAGGTGAGATAATTAGTCAGCTAAAGGAAGACGGATTATTAGAAAATACAATTATTATGTTTTGGAGCGATCACGGGGGAAACCTACTTAGACAAAAAAGAGCTGTTGGAAATAGTGGATTAAATGTCCCCTTAATAATTAGATATCCAAATAAAATAGATGCTGGAAAAGTTGATGATAGAATTGTATCTCTAATGGATTTAGGTCCTACGGTTTTATCTCTTTTAAATATCGAACCTCCAAAACATTATGATGGTAAGGCAATAGCTGGTCGATATGAAGAAAGTCCAAGGAAATATGCATTTGGTACTGCCGATAGATTTGACGAAAGTACAGATATGCAAAGATCGGTTTTGGATGGAAGGTATGTTTACATCAAAAACTTTATGCCTGAACTACCTCTTATCTACCGAAATAAATACAGAGAAAGAATTACTATGAATTCTAAACTTATTCAAATGGATAGTTTAGATATGTTAGAGGGCGATACAAAATATATATTTATGAAAACAAAACCTTTTGAGGAGTTTTATGATCTTGAAACTGATCCGTATGAGGTCGATAATATTATTGATGACCCAAAACATGCTGATAGGATAAACGATTTTAGAGATACTTTAGAAAATTGGCAAAATGAAATTAATGATCAGGGATTTATTCCTGAGAATAAAATAGTAGAATCATTTTGGCCAAATCTAATTCAGCCAAAGACAGAAAATGTTGAGTTTAAAATTAGGGATGATGGTTTATATGAGCTGACATCAATTACAAATGGAGCTTCAATAGGCTACCAAATTGAAGACCAAATAGGAACAAATAGCTGGAGTTTATATCACAAGCCTATATTGCTTGGGGACAAACAAAAAATTGTTGCGAGGGCCATAAGAATAGGATATAAAGCATCAGAAATAACATCAAAATAAATTTATAATGAAAAAAATATTTGTAATAATCTTAGGGGTTTTTCTAATATCATGTAATAATCATGTTGAAAAAAAACACAACATACTTTTTATTTCAATTGATGATCTAAGGCCGACTATGAATTCTTATAATTATGAAAATGAGAAAATGATTACGCCTTACATGGACAAGCTAGCTTCTGAGGGTATACAATTTAATAATGCTTTTACAAATATTGCAGTATGTGGTGCAAGTAGAGCAAGTATTATGACTGGCATAAGACCAAGCGAGAAGAGATTTAATGATTTTTCTACTCGAGCTTCAGTTGATGCCCCAGATGCAATTCCGCTTAATCAGATTTTTAAAGAAAACGGATATGAAACTATTTCATATGGGAAGATTTATCATCACAATGACGATTTTGCAGAACATTGGACTGAAAAAGATAACGGTGCTGCTCAAGCTGATTTTCAGGATCCAGAATCAATAAGATTAAGAGATAACGCTGAAACAGGTGAGTATGGTAAGAAAAATCCAATTGTTGAATATCCTGACGTTGACGACTTTGCATATAATGACGGAAAAATTACACTCAACGCAATTGAAAAGTTTAAGCAATTTAGTAATAATGGAAAACCTTTTTTTATGGCAATTGGATATGTTTCGCCACACCTCCCTTTCATACAGCCTAAAAAGTATTGGGATATGTATGATCACGAAAAGATTAAGCTAGCTGATAATACATATCAACCTTTAAACTCACCTGATATTTCAATTGAAGCACAACATAATTCAGCGGAACTAAGAAAAAATTATCTTGGGATTCCCGCAGAAGGTCTACTTGACGATGAATTATCAAAAGATTTGATTCATGGTTATTATGCTAGTGTTTCATACATGGATGCAATGATTGGAAAATTAATCGAGGGATTAGAAGAAGCCGGTTTAAGAGAAAACACCACAATAATTTTGTGGAGTGATCACGGATACTTTTTAGGTGAACATGGTTTTTGGTGTAAGCATAGTACATTTTATGAAGCAGTTCAAATTCCATTGATAATAACATCTCCCAAGTTTGATTCCAAAGAAGAAACAAACTCTTTTACAGAGCTAGTTGATATTTACCCAACTCTTTGTGAGCTTGCAGGAATAATTCCTCCAAATTATTTACAAGGAAAAAGTTTAACACCTGTTCTTAAAAACCCAGAAACTATTTTGAAAGATGAAATTTACACAAGGTATAAGCAAGGGGAAGCGGTTATTGATAAAAATTACGCCTACACAGAGTTTGTTCAAGGCAATAAATATCTGGGAAATATGCTTTATGACATGACAAATGATAAAAAGCAAAATATTGACATTTCTAATTTACCTGAAAGCAAAGAGCTTATTAAAAAATATAGTATTAAATTAGAAGATATGAGAAATTATGTAAATAAGGATCCGTTTCAAAATCAATCAAATTGACTATGATGATTTCAAAATCTTATAAAGTATTGTGGGTGTGTTTTTCATTAATATTTACAAGCACTCAGTTTATAATTGCACAGGATTTTTATGTTTCAGATTCAAACGGATCAGACAATAATTCAGGTACACTTGAAGCACCTTTTAAAACAATAAATAAAGGAATTTCAATGGTTAGCGCTGGCGGAACAGTCTATGTTATGGACGGCGTTTACCAAAATGAAAATTATGGTAATGTAGATTCTTCAACTAATACTAATATGGACAATCAACATGTTGTAACAATTAATAAATCTGGTTCTGAGGGTGCTTATATTACTTTGCGTAATTATCCTGGTCACCTTCCAAAGATTCAATTTGACGGAAGAGGTGGAATAGTTATTTCTAATAATATGAATTATATAATTGTTGAAGGTTTTGAAGTTGAGGGTCCAGCACAAGATATTAATTATGAAATGGCTGAGGCAGACAGAGATTATAAAATTGAAGTGGCTGAAGACGAAGATGATTCTACAAACTATAACCACTCATATTTTTCAGGAAAAGGAATTTGGGGAGGCTATGGAGCCCACCACAATATCATAATAAGAAATAATATTGTTCACGACACGTGTGGTTCTGCGATTAGATTCAATGACAGTGATCACATATTAATAGAAAATAACATAGTATATAATTCAAATTGGTGGACTTCCTCTGCATCAAGTGCAATTGTACTAGCCGAATCTGTTGCTGTTTCTGGCGATAACACTGACGATATTAAAATGATAATTAGAGGAAATATTGTTTATAATAATTGGAATAGAATTCGATTTTATGTGACACAACTTCCGGATAACTCAGGAAATAATAATCCAAATTATGGTACGGCAAATTTTCAATCAATTTGGGACGGTCAAGGTATTTATGTAACCAGAAGTGATCCAGAATATGCTGGCACATTTTTATTTGAAAACAACTTGTGTTTAAACAATGGTAAAAACGGAATTAATTTTGACCATTCACACTCAGCCTCGGCGATTTATCAAAATAATACACTTTACTACAATGGTGTTCATGAAATTATACAAGACATTTCTGAAGCAGAAGGTAATCCAGCACACAGAGGACAAAAAGTAGGCGGTATAAAAGCTAATCATGTATTAAATGCTACCGTAGTAAACAACATTATAATGAACAGAGACAATGAGTTTTCAGCCCTTCAGCTAAATAATGTTTATGGTACAAGAGTGGCTGTTGACAATATAATTGTGAATGGCACTTATGCATGGCCAGCAACAGAAAGCAATAACCTTATCAATGTCGACCCTATGTTCAACTCAGCACCAGAAACCGTCGATGGTCCATTGACTATTGATGGAACTGATTTTTCACTTACTGAAGGTTCCCCGGCAATAAATGCTGGAAACCCAGGTTATAGCCCTACTTATGATATTGAAGGAAACCCTAGACCAGTTGCCGGAAGCGCAATTGCATCAACAAGTTTTGAAAACGCAACTGGCGGATGGACTGCATTTGGATCTACTGTTGAGACTACATCCGACCAATCGTTATCAGGTGAAAGAAGCTTATTAACAACAGACAGGACAGCAAATTGGCATAGTCCTAGAATTGTATTAAATAATTTATTAGATCAGGGCGAGACATATACATTTTATGTTTGGGTAAAATTAGCTGAAGGGGAAACAGGAACGTCACAATTAACGATAAAGGATACTGATCAAAATGAGTATTATAATTTAACCGAAGCTATTGAGGTCACTGATCAAGAATGGACATTATTAACTGCAGATTTTATACATAATATCTCTAATAATTTCTTTTTATATGTAAAAGGCCCGCCAGTTCAAGGAGGTATCGGAGCCAGCTATTACATAGATAATTTTTCACTTGTTACCGAAGGCTCTCCTGCGGTTGATTTTGAAAATTCTGGAGATATAGTTGATATCGGAGCATATGAGTTTAGCACTAATGAATGTTCAAACGACACAACACCACCGGAAATTGAATTGTCAGATTGTGGAGGCTCAGGATGTAGTTATGAATATGAAATAAATTCAACATTTGATGTAAATGATATTGAACCACCAACAGTAAATGACAATTGTGATAGTGACATAAGTTATGATGTTTATCATAATGTTGACACATCAACAGTTGGAGTATACTTTGTCACTTTTACAGCCTCTGATAATTCAGGAAATTCTGTAAGCTCACAAGTTCAGGTTACTGTTGTTGACCCGCTTTCTATTTCAGAAAATAATTTTGAAAATATGTTTGTATATCCGAATCCTGTCAAAGACATAATTAACATTCAAAATGTTTATTCGAATTCTAAAATATCTCTGTTTGATATATTAGGTAAAAATTATGAGATAAATGTTACAAATGATTTTGAAAGTAATTCGGTTTCTGTTGATACATCAGGTCTTGAAAAAGGCTTATATTTTTTAAAGTTAGTCAATATAAATACGGGGCAATCAAAAACCTTTAGATTAATAAAACAATAATATTATATAAACTAAATAATCAATCATGAAACTAACAATTAAATTTATTTTAACACTTTTTATAGTCTTCTTTTACACGGACTCATTTTCTCAAAAAACATTAGAATTAAAGAATTCAAATTTGGAAGGCATAAGTCCTGAGGGTAAGTTTTGGTGGTGGAATAA
>NZHJ01000029.1 GCA_002691265.1 Flavobacteriaceae bacterium
AATCTTTCTCTATTTCTACTGATGCCCGGTCAAAATCGTCTAGGATTGGCAGAAGTGAAATCATAACCTCTTCACTTGCTGTTGAGAATAATTCAATTCTTTCCTTAGCAGTTCTTCTCTTATAATTTTCAAATTCAGCAAATAGTCTTAAGAACTTGTCTTTTTCTTCTTTAAGCTGATCTTCCAATTTTAAATCTTCAACCTGATTTTCATTCGATTCATTAATGCTTTCTTTTTCAACTTTCTTTTTTGATCCTTTTTTCGCCATTTAATTCATTTTGTATTACCAGTGCAAAATTACTGCCATTTTACTAAAAGTGCCAAAATGTCACTGCAGAATATTTTTAAGAGTATTTTCCAGATTCTCATAGATAAAGGTGAATCCTTTTGATTGAATTTTTTCTGATGATACTTTTTGACTTTTGAATAAGATTATATGCATCTCACCAAAAATTAATCTAAAAAATAACCTTGGCACAGGAATTAAAAATAAAACACCTCTTCTTATTTTAGAAACCATTTTTGTGAAATCAAAATTTGATAATGGTTTCGGAGCAACACCATTGTAGACACCAGATAAAGCCTTTTCATTAATGTGTAAAAAAAGTCTGGAAATATCCTTAATATGAATCCATGATTGCCATTGATTACCCTTACCAAAGTAAACCCCAAATCCAAAACTCATTGGTTGCATTGTTTGCTTAAGCACACCACCATCTTTAGAGAGTACTAATCCAATTCTAACAATTGACACATTTTTTACGATGTTTTTAAAAGACATCGTAGCTTTTTCCCATTCTTTTATAACATCTGATAAAAAATAATTACTTCTATCTTTCTCGTTTTCATCAAATTCTTTTTCATTTGAACTAGGATAAGCACCAATTCCACTGGCTGAAATAATTGAATTTATTTTAATATTATTTTCTTTTATCGTGTTCCTTAAAAAATTCAAGCTTTGTACCCTGCTGTTTAATATTAATTCTTTATTTTTTCTTGTCCAAATCCTAAAGATTGAAGCTCCTGACAAATTTATAATTGAGTCTATATTATCAAAACATTTTAAATCGATAATATTTTTTTGAGGATCCCAATAAAAACCACAACAACCTGGAATACCATCAATTTTATTTTTTCTGGTGGTTAAAAAATTAACTTTTATATCTCTCTCAAGACAATCTTTAACAATTCTCGACCCGATTAAACCCGTGGCACCTGTAATTAATACTTTCATTTATAATTTAAAGTTGGAGTAAATATAATTTAATTGATTAATTTTGCGTGAATTTTTATCGCATTTATCATGAATAATAAAATCAAAATTACAAGAATTGAAAAAAGTAAAATTCAAGATGTAGATTTTAGTAATTTTTCTTTTGGTTCAGTGTTTACGGATCATATGTTCGAATGTGATTTTATAAATGGTAAATGGGTAAACCCTACTATTAAGCCATATCAACCCATTTCTATTGAACCATCTGCAAGTGTTTTACACTATGGTCAAGCAATCTTTGAAGGGATGAAGGCGTACAAAGATGAAAATAATGAAGTATGGTTGTTTAGACCCGATCAAAATTTTGAGAGAATAAATAAGTCTGCTGTTAGAATGGCAATCCCCGAGTTTCCAAAGGAATTATTTTTTGAAGCATTGACAAAATTAGTTGATATTGACAGGGATTGGGTAAAATATGGTGAAGGAAGATCAATGTATATAAGACCTTTTGTTATAGGAAATGAGTATGCAATTCAAGCAGTACCATCAAAAAATTATAAGTTTATGATTATTTGTGCCCCAGCTACTCTTTACTACACAAAAAAACTAAAAGTTTTGGTCGCTGATAAATACAGTAGGGCTGCATCAGGTGGAGTTGGCTATGCAAAAGCAGCAGGAAATTACGCTGGACAATTTTATCCAACAAACTTGGCTAAAGAGCAGGGTTTTGACCAAGTTGTTTGGACAGATTCTAATGAACATAGCTACTTAGAAGAGGCCGGCACCATGAATATATTCTTTAGAATAAATAATACTTTGATTACTGCTCCGACAACAGATACAATTTTAGATGGGGTAACCAGAAAAAGTATCATTCAAATTGCAAAGGATAATGAGATTAACGTGGAAGTGAAAAAATTGAAAGTTGAAGAATTAAAAAATGCAGCCAAAAATGGAACGCTTAAAGAAATTTTTGGAGCTGGAACTGCAGCGGTTGTAAGTCAAATAAAAGCCTTTCAACACAAAGGAGAATTATTTGAACTAGAAGAGCAAAATGATTCCTATGCTGAAAAATTAAAATCTATTTTAGTTGGGATACAAACAAATAAGCTGGAGGATAAACACAGCTGGAGATATAAAGTTTAGCCCTCTAAAACCCCCTTTATATTTGGTTTAAAATAATTAGGCCCCTTTAGTACTTTCCCATCTTCTCTGTAAATTGGCTTTCCATCAGCACCTAATTTACTCATATTACTATTTTGAATTTCACTAAATATTTCATCGATTTTGTGTTGCATACCATGTTCAATTATGGTTCCACAAAGAATGTAAAGCATATCTCCTAGTGCATCTGCAACTTCTACCATGTCATTATTGTTTGCAGCTTCAAAATATTCTTCATTTTCCTCCTTCATTAAATTAAAT
Organism: Flavobacteriaceae bacterium; assembly: GCA_002691265.1. GTDB lineage: Bacteria > Bacteroidota > Bacteroidia > Flavobacteriales > Flavobacteriaceae > MED-G13. The sequence goes on from NZHJ01000029.1 coordinate 2,639, forward strand.
CTTAATTTATTTTTATCTGTACCAAGATCAGCTTTAGGTTCGTCTAAGTAATCAAGTTTAAATGCTTTATGAAATTCTTTAACAGCTAATATTTTATCCTTCATGACATTAAATTATTTTAATATTTATTAGTTTCGCAAAAAAAAATGTTTTCACAAGGTCAATTAGTTTTTGCAGTATTGTTCACAATATGTTTTTCTATAATACTATTTATGGCGTATAAGAAAGATGCTAAACTTCACAAAAAATACTATAAAGGAAGTGCTTGGGTATTATTAGCCTTTATAGCTTTTATAGGATTAATTGCAACAATAAAATTTATTTTTGTCTAGCGATTTTTTAATCTAATAGTCCAAATTCTTCACTATACTTAAGCATCTGATATTCAAAACTATTAACATATTTTATCTGAATATCAACTAATTCATTTTTATCGTTATAGACTGGAATCAGCTCTGGATTTACAAAGCCTGAGTATGCAGCCCCTTTAAATTTTTTATTTCTCTCAAGAATTTCAGCATGGAGATCTTGATCAACCTTCACTCCATAACCTTCTACCAATTTTTCTGCGGCTTCATAATCTCCCTCTGATTTAATTCTTTGGGTTTCTCTTAATAATTCCCCAAACAAATCTCTCAACTTATCATAATCGTTGATATTAAAGTAGGTTTTACCGTCTCTCGATATCTTTTCAATAACATTTTCTGAAAGACCTCTTTCATACACCCACTCACTAACCCATTTTCTATTCCTCATGTGAGCCTGCTCAACGTCGTCACCTAAATTTAATCTTATCAATTGTGTCATCATACCATTTCGAATATAACCATCATAAGATGCTTTGCCAACAGCTTTCCAATCGTCAACTAGACCAAGCTCTTGAATTTTTGAATTATAAACATAATATAAGGCAAGTAGGTCAGCTCTTCCCTCTTCCATTGTTGATCTGTAAGTTTTGAGGGTTTCACTTGGTGTACCAACTCCAGGCATAATTTGACCAGAAGCATGTCCAATGACTTCGTGTAAAGCGGTATGCATATCACCAGATAATGCACCATACTTCATTTCTAGCTCTAATTCCTCTTCATCGTTTACAAACTCTTCTAGTCTTCCAGAACTACCAGCATTGTTGTAAGCATTTTTAATATTTCCCAGTGAGACCGATTTACTTCCAACTGATGCTCTAATCCAGTTAGCATTTGGTAAATTCACTCCAATTGGTGTACTCGGAGATGCGTCACCAGCCTCCCCAGCTACATTAACAGTTTTGTAACTTACTCCTACAACATTTGCTTTCTTATGCTCTTCCATCAAGGTTGTATTATCTTCAAACCACTGAGCATTTTCAGATAAAACGGACATCTTTCTTGACATATCAAAATCATTTATTTGAACTATATTTTCAAAAGAACCCCTCAATCCAATTGGATCGTTATAAACTTCGATAAATCCATTGATATAATCTATATTTCCATCAGTGGCTTTTGTCCATGCCACGCAGTAATCATCCCAGGTTTTTAAATCTCCTGTTCTGTAGTATTCAGCTAAAATTCTTAAGGCATCTCCTTGAGGTTTATTTTCAGGTACATCCGCAGCCTTGTTAATCCATTTTATAATCTCTTTAATTGACTCACCGTAAAGGCCGTTTTCACTGTATACAACTTCTTTAACCTCACCGTTTTCTTTAATCAACTTTGAATTTAAACCATAAGACAACGGTTTATTTGGGTCAGGTTGAATTTTTTTACTGTAGAAATCTGTAACATCATCCATTGTGACATTAGGTCCATAAAAATTTACAGCAGATTCCAAAACATTATCTACTCCTTTTCTTTTATCTACCATTTTTGAATCAACATCGTTAAAAATCACCTCATAGGCATCACCAATGAGGATCGTATTTGTGGAAGCTAATAAAGTATCAAAATAGTCTTTAGAAAATTCTGGTTTCATTTTATCATTTGAGTAATGATGATGAATACCATTACTAAACCATACTCTTTTAATATAGACTTCGAATGCAGCCCAATCATCAGAGTTTTTGTCTCCAGAAAAATTCCTGTATATATTTTCTAATGCCGATCTGATTTCTAAATTATGTCTATACTTTTGATCCCATATAATGTCTCTCCCTGCTAAACCTGCTTGGGTAAGATAGTAGACTAATTCCTTTTCTTTTAAAGTAAGCTCATCCCATCCAGGAATTTGATATCTAAGAATAGCTAAATCAGCAAACTGATCAACTTTATATTCAAACGAGTCATCACTAATTGGTGTATAATAATTATCTTTTTCTTGATTGCAGCTAAAAAATAAAGCCGAAAAAATTAATGCAAAATATATAGATCTAAATTTCATAGTTTTTAAATTAAATTGGGGCTCTAATGTAAAGATTTTTTTTTGTTCTTAATAATGTTGATTAAACTATTAAGCTTAAATTAGTGTGGTATAACTATGAAAAGTTTTTTATTTGTTTTTTTAGGTGGCGGTTTGGGGAGCGCTTTAAGATATTTAGTTGCAAGTGCCATGAACCAATACTCAAAAGTTTTACCCTATGGAACATTCACTGTTAATATACTAGGATGCCTCTTAATTGGAATGATATTAGGATATGCTCAAAAGGAAAATACCCTTACATCTAATCAAACACTTTTATTAGCCACTGGGTTTTGTGGTGGATTTACTACATTTTCAGCCTTTGCAAACGAAAATTTGGAACTAATAAAAAACGGAGAAATTTTTAATTTTTCCGTTTATACTATTGGTTCCATTTTAGTTGGGGTTTTGGCTGTTTTTATTGGCTTTTATCTTACCAATCGATAGTTTTAATAGCTTGAAATAAAATTCTTAACCCCTGCCTCTACTCTGAAATTTAATAAGTTTTCCCTAGGTACAATCGGGCACGAAAAATTTTCATCATACACGCATTGAGGGTTGTACGCGCGATTAAAGTCAATTAATACGGAGTCGTTATCGTATTGAAACAAATCTATATATCTACCTCCACCGTAAGTTTCATATCCATTTGTTTGATCTAAAAATGGAAGAAATAAATAGTTCTCATATTCTTCTACATCCAAATAATCAAGGTTTTCATAGGCAGTTAATGTGTATTGCTCGTCATTGAGATTAAATATTAATGAACCATACTTTCGAAAGTCAGCAGGTGTGTCTGTGGTTGTTTTCATTTTAAAAGGTAGGCTATCAGGGGTTTCTTGAATTTTAGCATAAACAACATATGACGAATCAAATTCAAAAAAATCAAGTCCTTTAAAATTTTTTAGATCTTTATTCTTGAGTGGGGAAACAGAAGCGTCTTTAAAATAATTATTAACCTGCCTTTGATAATCTGTTAAATTGAAATCTTCATACCTCTTTTCACCTTTACAAGAAAAAAATAGACAAATGATAAAAAGTAACACTATTCGCATATAGTAAAATTAAAAATATACTTCAAAAACAAATCAATTAATTTTAATTATTAAATTTATGATTCTTCAAAATTAAGATTATGAGATTTACAGTAATATTTTTTGCATTTATAATCAGCCTGAATACAATTTCGGCCCAAGACTATTTTTTAGAAAATAATGGTCCATATGATAATACAATTCTAACTCCGGGACAGTACCTTGGATATGAGATCGGATTTGAACATACTCGACACGATTTAATTGTGGCTTATCTAAAATATTTATCAAATATTTCTGATAAGGCCCAAATTATAAAATATGGGGAGTCTCATGAAGGTAGAGATTTAATTATGCTTACAGTTTCATCAACTGAAAATTTAAATAATTTAGAAAATATTAAGGACAATCACCTAAAGCACACTGTGCCNGGATTGAAAACTGATATTGACAGTAGCTTACCTTTAATTATAAATTTAGGATACGGGGTGCATGGTAACGAACCCTCAAGTGCTGAAGCAGCAATACTCTCTGCATACACACTAGTAGCATCAAATAATGATAAAATCAAAAGATTAATAGAAAACTCAGTGATTTTTATTGATCCAACAATTAATCCAGACGGAAGAGACAGACATTCACAATGGGCTAATCAATATAAATCAATAAATCTTGTCGCAGACAGCAATGATGCAGAGCATAATGAAGCATGGCCAAGAGGAAGAACAAATCACTATTGGTTTGATTTAAACAGAGATTGGTTATTAGGTATTAATCCTGAAAGTAGAGGTAAATTAGAATGGTATCATAGCTGGTATCCAAATGTTGTTACTGACTTTCATGAAATGGGAACAAATAGCAATTATTTCTTTGAACCAATGAAAAGAAATGCGTCAGTAAAACCAATGATTCCTGATGAAAACTATAGTGTTTTAAGCCCAATTTTTGCCGAATACTATGTGAAAGCCCTTGATAGCATTGGTTCCTTTTACTACACAAAAGAATCATTTGATGAAACTTATCCTGGTTATGGTTCCTCATACCCTGATGTCCAAGGTGCAGTAGCAATATTATTTGAACAGGCTAGTTCGAGAGGACATTTGCAGGAAACCAACTATGGGACAATGTCTTTTGGATTTACAATTAGAAATCAATACTTATCAAGTATTGCAACTGTTGAGGCGGCAGTTGATAATAAAGAGTTGTTGAGAGACTATCAAATGAGATTCTTCAATTCGTCTACAACAGAATTTAAAAATGAAAAGGTAAAAGCTTATGAATTTGGAGACATNAATGATCAAAATAGAAACAAAGCTTTTATTGATAAGTTATTGTTACATAAAATAAAAGTATACAACAGTAAGGGCAAATTTGTTGTGCCTGTCAATCAACCACAATCTAGGATGGTTAAAAATTTCTTCGAGACACACAGCAAATATATTGATAGTGTATTTTATGATGCATCAGCCTGGAGTGTTTCCAATGTATACAATATGAAGTCAAAAGAACTTAAAAGTTTTATTGGTGAGTCAGAGATAAAAAGTACTGAAGGTTTTGTGAAAAATCTAAAGACAAATAAGTCTAATTATGCATATATACTTGATTGGGATGATTACAACTCACCTGCTGCATTAAATCACCTTCAGAAAAATGGGATTATAACATACTCAGCATTCAAACCTTTCACTATTAAAGTAAATGGAACAAATTCCGTCAAGAAATTTAACTATGGTTCATTGTTAATTCCAGTCAGTAAACAGAAAATATCATCTGATAAACTATTTGAAATTATAAGTGAAATTCAAAATAAGTATGAAGTTCCAATTTATAATTCTGAATCGGGATATAGTATGAAAGGGATTGATTTAGGAAGTAATAATTTTAGAATAAATAAACCAGTAAAGGTAGCATTGTTAATTGGTGAAGGGGTAAATTCATATGAAGCAGGTGAAGTATGGCATCTGTTGGATACAAGAATTGGAATGCCTTTAACCAAAATCAGACTTAACCAATTTCCGAGAATATCTCTTGATAAATACACAACATTGATTATGGTTTCCGGATCATATAATCAATTAGGAAAAGATGAAATAAAAAAAATAAAAAAATGGGTTGAAAAAGGAAATACGTTAATCACGATTGCTAGAGGTTCAAGTTGGGCAATTAATAATGAGCTANTTGATGAAAATTTAGTTGAGTCTAAAAAGGATTCAACCTACTCAAGAAAAAATTTTGTTGATGCTAGTGGATTTATCGGAAGAGAAAGAATTGGTGGTGTTATTTTAAGAGCTGATATAGATTTAACACATCCTGTTGCTTTTGGCTATAACGATACTTCAATACCAATATATAAGAATAATAATGTATTTATAAATAAAACAAAAGATGATTATTCCTCTGTAGCAGTATATTCTGATGATTTTCATATCGACGGATATATTTCTGAGTCAAACAGAAAAGATTATATTCCAGGATCTGCATCTCTGATTGTTTCTAAGCTAGGGTCAGGTAGGGCTGTAGTATTTGCCGATAATCCAAACTTCAGGGGTACTTGGTATGGAACCAATAAATTATTTCTTAATGCTATATTTTTAGGAGATAATATTTCAGTACCGACTAATTAAATTTTAATGACATCCATAACCCCACTTTTTTAATCTGTAATAGTTATATGGAAGTGGAGTTATAAATCCAGCAAATAACATAATTGGAATAACCCACCAAGTTAACATAGCCCCTCCAGTTAAAAGTATATCAATTAAGTTCATAGAAACTTCCATTGCTATCATACTGATAAAACTCATACCAATTGCTGCTTTAAAAGCCTCTTTCAAAAGCATTTGCCTTGAAAGAATAAATGTTTCAAGTAAAATACTTGTTAATAAGCCATTAGCGATTGCTAAACTCATTACTTGCCATGTTAACAGAGTGTGTTCAATATTTTGAAAATAAAAGATAGTTCCAAAATCACCAATACTACATCCCAATAAACACCAAAGTGTATTAACAGATGCCTTACTCCAAGTATGTTTGCAATACCAATTCATTTTAGTAAATCAAAACTATAAATATGAAACATAAAAATCTTGTAGAATATTCATAAATTTATTTTCTTTNTGATAAAATAGCACTCATTTGAGCTTGAAGAATCATAGCTTGATTTGCAGCAGCAGTCGCAAAGTCATAGTCTGTAGAGGCATAAATAATTGACCTTGATGAGTTAACAATTATCCCAACATTATCGTTAAGCGCATATTTACAAACTTCGTTTAAATCCCCGCCCTGGGCACCTATACCTGGAATCAACAAAAAGTGATCAGGAATTTCACTTCTTATCTTATTAATAAAATCAGTTTTTGTTGCGCCAACAACGTACATCATATTATTATGATTACCCCACAATTTTGAAGATTTTATCATTTCCATAAAAATGAAATCACCATTTGAAGTTTTAAGCTGAATATCCTCAGCTCCAATATTTGAAGTTAAACCAAGTAAAATTGATGTCTTATTTNTGAATTCCAAAAATGGTTTTACTGAGTCAGAACCCATATATGGATTGATAGTTAGGCTATCAAAATTCATTTCTGTAAAAAATGATTGAGCATACATTTTACTTGTATTACCAATATCACCCCTTTTAGCGTCAGCTATTGTAAATATTTCTGGATGGTTATCGTTTATATAATCAATGGTTTTTTTCATGGATTCCCACCCCTTTACTCCATGAGACTCGTAAAATGCAGTATTTATTTTATATGCAACACAGTATTTATTTGTGTGATCAATAATTGACTTATTAAAATAAAAGATCGGATCATCTTCATTTAATAAAAATTTTGGGATTTTATCTATGTCAGTGTCAAGACCAACACATAAAAAAGAATTTTTATTTTTTATTTGAATTATTAAATCCTCTAATTTCATTTAGTTATTAGCTTTTAATATTTCAGAATTTTCTGCTAACATTAGCTCATCAATTATTTTTTGAATATCACCGTTTATTATTTTTGGTAAATCATACAGAGTTAAACCAATTCTATGTTCCGTGACTCTACCCTGTGGATAATTATATGTTCTAATTTTTGCGCTTCTGTCTCCGGAAGATACCATGCTTTTTCTTTTCAAAGAATCGGCTTGCCTTCTTTTTTCAACCTCTAGCTCATATAGTCTTGTTCTTAACACCTTCAATGCTTTATCAAGATTCTTGTGTTGTGATTTTTGATCTTGACAACTTACAATAATTCCGGTTGGTTCATGATGTAATTTTATAGCAGAATAGGTTGTATTTACTGACTGACCACCAGGACCAGTGGATGTGGTTCTTTCAATTCTAACATCTTGCATATCTAACTCAACATCAAACTCTTCTGCCTCGGGTAAAACTATTACAGTTGCTGCACTAGTGTGTACTCTTCCCTGTGTTTCCGTTTGAGGAACCCTTTGAACTCTGTGAACACCAGCTTCAAATTTTAAGTTTCCATAAACATCCTCTCCATTTACCTCAAATATAATCTCTTTATATCCACCCGAAGTTCCCTCGTTCAAATCAACCAAATTAACAGACCAATTTTTAGATTCAGAAAATTTAGTATACATTCTATATAAATCTCCAGCAAAAATACTTGCTTCATCACCTCCAGTTCCAGCACGAATTTCAACAACAACATTTTTGGAATCGTCGGGATCTTTGGGGATAAGTAAAACCTTAAGATCCTCATCTATTTTTGGAAGCTCAGCTTCGACCTCTTCTAGTTGCATTTTAGCCATTTCAATCATTTCATCATCTTTCTCAATTGAAATTATTTCTTGAGCCTCTGATTTATTTGCAATCAAATTTTTATAAACTTCCCCCTTGTCAATTATTTTTTTAAGGTCTTTGTACTCCTTGGAAATCTGAATATATCTTTTTTGATCAGAAATTATATCTGGCAGTATAATTAGTTCGCTTAATTCAGCAAATCTGTTTTCGACTAATTTTAATTTTTCTAACACTACCTAATATTTTCAGATCTTATTCAATTTAATAATTAAACTCACCAAATTCTGATTTTATGGTAAGTTTTTTTTCATCTGAGCCGACCACTTTTCCGATGATTTTAGCATCAATATCAAAAGAATTTGAAATGCTAATTATTTCGTCTGCAAAATCTTGTTCTACATATAATTCCATTCTATGACCACAGTTAAATACCTTATACATTTCTTGCCAATTTGTATTAGATTCTTTATGTATCAACCTAAATAAAAAAGGAACATCAAACAAATTATCCTTAATTACATGTAAATTATCATTAATGAAATGTAATATTTTTGTTTGAGCTCCACCACTACAATGTATCATACCATTAATATTTTTGTGCCCAATTGAATTGATAATTTTTTTAATTACTGGAGCATAAGTTCTTGTTGGAGATAAAACTAATTTTCCAGCATCAATATCAACTTCCGTGAATTTTTCGGTTAATTTTTTTGTTCCAGTGTAAACCAACTCTTCAGGCATATCATTATCATAACTTTCAGGGTATTTTTCAGCTAGAATCTTGTTAAAAACATCATGTCTTGCTGAGGTTAGTCCGTTACTTCCCATTCCACCATTATAGTTAGATTCATATTTAGCTTTTCCGTGTGAGGCTAATCCAACAATAACATTTCCTGCAGAAATTTTTGAATTATCAATCACTTCATCTTTTTTAATTCTGGCTAAAACAGTACTATCAACAATTATTGTTCTAACGAGATCACCAACATCAGCAGTCTCACCTCCGGTCATATGAATATTAATATCACATTGTTTAAGTTCATCGACTAATTCTTTAGTACCATTGATAATAGCAGAAATTACATCACCTGGAATTTTATTTTTATTCCTTCCGATGGTAGATGATAGCATTATATTTTCAGTGGCACCAACACAAATTAAGTCATCGATATTCATTATTAAAGCATCTTGAGCAATTCCCTTCCATACAGAAAGGTCTCCAGTTTCCCTCCAATACATGTATGCTAAAGAACTTTTCGTTCCTGCTCCATCAGCATGCATAACGATACAATGTTCATCACTTCCGGTTAAATAATCAGGTACAATTTTGCAGAATGCATTTGGAAAAAGCCCTCTATCTAAGTTTTTAATTGCATTATGTACATCTTCCTTGGAAGCTGACACTCCACGCTGTAAATATTTATCGGATGTTTTTGAACTTGACATTGATTAATTTGAACACAAAAGTATTAAACAAAACACAAAAAATTTAGTAAGAAGCCGATAAGATTTTGAAAATAAAAAAAAAGAAAATTACGTTATTAACAATAAACATTTAAAATGCTTAAAAATTGTGATTTTCATATGAATAAAACCTAATAATTGAAATGTTTATAAAAATATTTTAAAATCAAAAAAAAATTCTCAACGATTTTCAAATTTATTGATATATTATAAATTTATTTTAATCCAATAATTAACTATTATATTTTTTAAAAATGAGCACAGCAAAACTAGAATATATTTGGCTTGACGGATATGTTCCTACGCAAAATATGCGTAGTAAAACAAAAATATTAAAGGACTTCGATGGAAAGCTTGAAAGTTGTCCAGTATGGGCATTTGATGGTAGTTCCACTCTACAAGCAGAAGGTGGATCTTCTGATTGTTTATTAAAACCTGTAGCAATTTATCCTGATCCAACAAGAGAGAATGGATTCCTTGTTATGACTGAGGTATTAAATCCTGATGGTTCACCTCACGCATCTAATGGTAGAGCAACTATTGATGACGACGACAATGATTTTTGGTTTGGATTTGAACAAGAATATTTCATTATGGATAACGACACAGATTTACCACTTGGTTTTCCTCCTGGAGGTTATCCTGGTCCACAAGGTTTGTACTACTGTTCTGTAGGCGGTAAAAATACACACGGAAGACAATTAGTTGAAGATCATGCAGATATATGTATTGCAGCTGGAATAAATATTGAAGGTATTAATCAAGAGGTTGCATGTGGACAATGGGAATTTCAAATTTTTGGAAAAGGTGCAAAAAACGCTGGTGATCAGCTTTGGGTAGCAAGATATATTCTAGATAGGTTAACTGAGGATTATGGTTACTATATTGAATATCATCCAAAGCCTGTAAAGGGTGATTGGAATGGATCAGGAATGCATGCAAACTTTTCAAATGAAACTCTCAGAACATGTGGCTCTAAAGAAACTTATGAGAAGATTTGTGAAGCTTTCAGACCAGTTGTTGACGAACACATTGCTGTCTACGGTGCATATAATGATCAAAGATTGACAGGACTACATGAAACTCAATCAATTGATCAATTTAGCTATGGTGTTTCTGATAGAGGTGCATCGATCAGAATTCCTATTATAACTGTTGAGAAAGGTTATAAGGGATGGTTGGAGGATAGACGTCCTGCATCAAACGCAGACCCATATAAAATTGCAGCTAGAATTATTAAGACTGTCAAGTCAGCTTAAAAAATCAATTTAAGTTTTATGAAATAAGGGATTATGAAAATAGTCCCTTTTTTTATTGTACAAATGCTATATAAATAAAGTATAAGTACATAGAAAACAATATAAAACCTTTAAAACCGGTTAAATAATTTTTTCTTGGAATTGCAGCTAGAATAATTACAATTAATGCGAAAATTAACATCCAAATAATATCTCTTTGAATTATTTCTTCAGCGATTGGAATCTCTTTAATCATTGCTGTTATCCCAAGGACAGATCCAATATTGTAAATATTTGACCCAATTAAGTTTCCTACAGAGATACCTCCTTCTTTTTTAGCAATTGCCACCAAGGATGCTGCCAATTCGGGAACACTAGTTCCAATAGCAACAATGGTTACTGAAATAACTGCCTCACTTATACTAATTTGTTTAGCAAGATTTACAGCTCCATCGACAAGAAATTCAGATCCAAAATAAAGAGTAATCGATGAGATAATTAACCAAACAAAAATTTTAAAATTTGACGTTTTTAATAATTCATCGTCGATGCTTCCCTTAAAGTCAAGATAATTGGATTTTTTTATAATAGTTAAAGTGAAAAATATTAATATCAAGAAAAGTATTAGACCTTCATGTTTTTGCAAAACACTGTCTTGTGATATGAAAAACCAAATTAGTAAAGAAAAGAAGAACATCCACGGCCAGTCCCTTTTATAAAAATAATTATCTACAGTAATTTTCCCAGGAATAGAAATAAGCCCTAGAACTAAGCCTATATTTGCAATATTTGAACCAATTACATTGTTTATAGCAATAGACGGTGAATTATTTAATGCAGCGTTAACACTAACTATTAATTCCGGCAGTGATGTAGCAAAAGAAACAACAGTCATTCCAATAACAAACTTGGAAATATTAAATTTCAATGATAATGCTACGGATGATCTCACGATAAATTCACCTCCGACGACAAGCAAAAGAAAACCTAAAAAAATGAAAAATATATTCATTTATCTGAAAATAATTTTAGAATTTATAACTCTGTGATTATTTGAGACTTTTAGTAAATAAACACCACTATTTAAGTTCAATTTTATCGAATTTATGTTGGTCACTTCTCTATCAAATATTTTTTGACCTGTTAGTGAAAATATTTCAATTTTTTCATTTTGAAGTTCTTCCGTAAAATTCAAAATACCATTAGTTGGATTTGGGAAAATGGTTAAATCATTATCAAATCTAATATTGTTATAACTTAAACTTTCGTTCCAATTTTGACCAAAGTTTTCTCCCCACAGAAAGTTAACCAAATTTGGGTGATCAATAAAGGGATTCCTGTTTTGTTGAAATCCAAAAATTACCTCATTTCGATTTATTTCAAAGTCATCAACAGGATCATCAAAATGCCATTGAATTAATGAAGAGAGCTTACCCAATATAGGGTCATTATTCCCCAGTGTTGTATAATCAACTAATTCTAAATCAAAACTATTATTATTATGGTCATAACCAGGATCATAACGCACAACCATGTAAAACAATATCCTGGCAATATCCCCCTTTACAAAGTCAGATGGCTCCCAACTATCAGAATCAGTTAGACAGTCTGAAGCCTCAGAGTGCTGACTACCACCAAAATCATAATCTTTTGTTCCTCTAGAAGAATTAACAGAACGATCACTTGGCTTTAAATTATGAACATCAGTATAAGCATTATCGTCCTCATCTGGAAAACCATGAGATTTCGGCCAAACATGTTCCCTGTTCCACGAATTATTTTGTGTACCATTTCCGTTTTCATACTGGGAATAATTTCCACTGCCATCTCTGTATTCCTTATCTTGTGATCGTCCTGTATACACAAGTATCATATTATCATGATTTTCAGGATCTTGATCTGATAATTGCAAAATATCCCATGTATCAGTTGATGATGAAGTATATGGAAAAACTGTATGGTTTGAAATTATTTGATGCAGTGCCTCTTTTAGTTGCTCAGATGATTTACCATTAGCCTCTTGGTAATAGTCTTGAGGGATACTTGCTTGAACTATACCATACGTTGGATCAAAGGAGGATCCAAAATCTGACTGAGAATAGGTGTTTAATACGAATGTAACTAATAGTATAACTAAAAATCTCATTGGTCAAAGATAATGCATTTAATAGTTTATTTTTTAAGCCCAATAAAAATTATACTAGACATATATTATTGATAAAATAACTGGCATAGGGTTTGTTCTAAATTAGATATGAAATTAAAGCACTACATACTTTTAACTGCATTTATTATTTTCTGTTCTTGCGGAACCCAAAATAATAACATTTCAAAACCCTCAGCAGGTTTATCAATTTCACCTGGAGCAACGACACTTCTGGATGTAATTGTTGGTAAATTTCCTGGCATAAGAGTTATAGGCGATAATGTAGCTAATGGAAATCCAAAAATATTAATCAGAGGAGGAAGTCTCTCTATTAATAACCAGGCCTATGCAATTTTTGACGTGGATGGTTCTTTACAAACCGATTTTCCGTCATATCTGGATCCTCAGCAAGTAAAAAGTATTTCTATATTAAAATCACTTTCCGCTACAAATAGATATGGTGGAATCGCTATTGGTGGTGTAATTATAATTAAACTCAAATGAAATATATTTTATTAACACTATTTATGATTTTTAGTACAACTAAATATGAAACCCAGAAATATGATCTGGTTTTTTCTGAAGATGATTTTGAAATAAGATTTTATCATTCGTCTTTAAAGGCAAAAGTTGTTTCTCAAAGAAATGCTAATGGTAACTTTTATAAGTTGTTTCAATTTATTAGTGGTAACAATTCAAAGGGTGAAAAGATAGCGATGACTACTCCCGTATACATGAAAAATGACGATAATTCTAACACAATGGAATTTGTTATGCCCGCATCATATGATATTGAAACTATCTCAAAACCAAAAGACGAAAATGTTGTCATTTACGAGTCAGAAGCAAAACATTTTGCATGTATTAGATATGGAGGATATTCAAATACTGGAAAATTTAATATGCATTCAAAAAAGTTGATCAAGAAGTTGTCAGAGTTAAATATTAAGACTGTCGGAGATTTATTTTATGTTTCTTACAATAGCCCCTATGAAGTTTTTAATAGACGAAATGAAGTTATGATTGAAATAGAATACAATTAGTTATCTCTGATTGCCACAGCATTAGCGATCATATTAATTTTATATTCAGGAACCGTAATTAGCTCAATCTCTCCTTTTGATTTTTTTGCATCTTCAGCATAGTGTCTTAATCTCTCTACTGAAATTGTATCTCTGAAAATCTTTCCTGACATCAAAATCTGCTTACCTTCAACTCCTGTTTTAGGAATAAAAAATCCATAATCTTTAAATTTTACGAAAACAGTATCTGTATTTACTTTAACATTCATCCAGCATCCCTTTTTTGGACATACATCGATTATTTGACCTGAAATATTAGTTATCTCAAAATTATCTTCAATGTTTTCAGAGTAACTTAACTCAAGATCAATATCATCTCCATAATTAACATAAGTAATGCTTTTATCACATGAATAACTTGTTAATAAAGTCAAAAAAACAACTAAAAAATTAAGCTTCATATTCATTATTTTTGATGTTCAAATTTATAATATTTAATTGAGAGATTTAAACAATATTAAGGATAAGTGGAAAGTATATTATGAAGAAAAAATAAACTCCTCGGAAGATTCTCTCTGGGATTTAATTTCATCACCCTCAAATCTTGAGATATTTCATCCGTTTTGCAAATCCAATAAAATTATAAAATGGCCTGGTGAACATTCAATCGACGAATTAATTTACCTTAACGGACTTACATTTGTCAGAGAGTTTAAATCATGGGATAAAAAAAAAGGATATAGTTTATTAATAGGGGAAAAAGAAAAAGAACAATCATATGTAGTTTGGGAAATAACAAAAAAGAATGGATCAGTTTATCTGAAAATAACTGTTTACCCTTATTTCTTACAAAATATGCCTAAAATTATTTCTTTTTTACCTTATAAATTTATTGTTATTCCTGCACTAGAATCCTATTTAAAAAGCGTAATTGGCGGAATAAATTATCATTTAAAAACAAAAAAAATAGTACCAAAAAATTATTTTGGAGAACACAAGTGGTTTTCTTGAAAATTAATGTTGTTTGGTATAAATTTTGGTTGTAAGTTATATTTAAAATTATCATGAAAAAAGTAAACCTATTTGAAGAGTTATTACAAGAAAGAAATAAGCAAATTAGCACTGATGAGCTTACTTCTTTGCTTAAAAATATTTGGACTAAAGAAGATTCTAAAAAAGAAAGAATCACTCAATCATTAAAGGATAAAAACAATGGAAGTTTCAATCAGCTCAAATTTAAAGAGATGGAAACAAAAAATATTTTTCACAGAGACACTATAAAAAACATATGTGTCAGATATAGGTTAAGGTTCTTAGATTCTAATTTATTCAAAGGTGAATACCCAAAAAATATTACAAAAATAATAAGTGATATTGAAAAGAAGCATGATACCAATCTCAATAACTTTATGATAATGGCTCCATCAAAACTATTCAAAATTAAAAGTCCTGACGATCCAATTCTTTTTATCCCTATAGGTAACGACTACTATTACTTGATTCACAAATGGGGTGAGGAATTTAATTATCTTAGAAAATTATTAGTCCTTCCATTCAAAAATATTGACAACCTAACTATATTCTCGGTTCTGGTGAGTGTGTTTTTTGCATTACTTGGAAAGCTGTTTATTCCTAGCCTCACAACCTCAGAGGTGTTCATCCTATTTTTATTCTTGGTAAAAGGATTTATATTTATTTTCTTCTACACTTTCTTTTTAACAAGAAAAAATTTCAGTGAAAGTATTTGGAATAGTAAGTATGACTCTTTTTAAGAATATTTTAGAATTTAACTTTATCAAAAAAAGACCCACTTATAAAAGCGAGTCTTTACAAATGTGACCTCGGAGGGATTCAAACCCCCAACCTTCTGAGCCGTAATCAGATGCACTATTCAGTTATGCTACGAGGCCGTTTTGGCAAGCAAATTTAATAAACAAAAATTATCTGACTATAATCTTAAAGATAATTTCATCAGATCTTAATAAGTATATCCCGGAGGCTAAATTATTTGAGAAAATTTCAGTTGTTCCGCTATGAAATTTGCTTGAAATTTGAACAGATTGACCCGTCAACGTAAACAATTCAAACGATTCATACCCTTTGGTATTAACAAGTTTAATTATACCATTTTTTGATATAGGATTTTGAGTTAGCTTAATATTTGGAACTTGAATTTCAGGATTTGAAAGATTCTCTTGAAAGTATTGAGCACCAAATTCAAAACTTTCGTTTCCAATGATTTGCCCAATTAATCTACCTGGAATATCGTCAATATATGGATGAATTCCTCCCCAAATTCTAGAAAGACTACATTGATCAGCAGCATCTTTATACGAAACCCACTGTAATTCGATATCTTGACTCGGACCATCTTCAAAAACCAAAAATTCTTTTTGTTTAGCCAAATGTGTTTCTAATCCACCAGGAAAATATGGACTTCCAGTGAAATTTTCTAACATTTCAGCAGCTGCTCTTGAATATGTTGAATGTCCAGAAACGTAACCTGCAAAGTTTGGTGTAACAAAAGTTGGCCTTTGATATGGCCACCAATTATCGGCTAAAATCCAATCAACTCCAGCAAAATCTGATTCAGTATTTTCAACATAAGTATGTCCCTTCCATGTGTAAAGCTTTATTTTACCAACATTCTCATTATCATCTCCTGCAAGTGGATCGCCCGCTTGAACAATTTCTATTAGCCCATCAATTAATTCAAAACCATATTCACTGTAATTATCTAGAGTTGGATCAGTTCTTTGCCCTTGNTCACCAAAATATCTAATGGCAGAAATTGGTCGTATATAATCATACCAGCCTTTAATTCCCCAAACNGAGATTGCAACATCATGCATAACTCCTCCCAAAACAAAGTAAGACTTTACATCCCACTCTAAATCTGATAATTCATCTCCCTGACCTTGAAATTTCTTTTCTAATTGAGGATTATCACTAACCGAATTTAATAAAACAAACCAATGTCCTGGAGGTGTTTCAGAATCAGGCCCATCTGCCCAGTATTCAGCAAGTACTCTGGTATAGTCTCCTCTTTTTACATTCTGTATTTCATATGAATCGTTTGTAACAGGGTTTAACGAATATCCCTGACTTGTGTCTCCACCGTCATAATAATTATAGAAACTTGTGAAATCTGAAAAATCTGTTGGATAAGTATCATCATTTACATTTCCCAATGAATTAGGTGAAATATCCCAAATAGTATCATCTTCTGGTGAGAGATGGGATCCCCAAACTGAAACCATTGAAAATGACTCAATAAATAATTCATTTGTTTGTTCATTACCATCAATTAAAGGTGGAGTCCCTGGATCGTGATAAACTTTGTATGTGTTTCCATCCCTTTCAAATTCTGTTAAATCTTCATCATTTAATCCAAATGGCCAAACACTTCCCCACTCGGCACCCAGAAATTCTGGAGTAGTTTCAGATAATACATTTCCACTTTGATCAACAAAAATATCTAGTGATAATGGCTGCCATCTATTTGGATCTGTTACAGTCGGATTGCCGGCAAAAATCGGCGCAAGCGGTTCATTTACAGGCTCATAGTATTGATTTATATAATCAGATTGCTCATTCGATCCATCAAGCAAACCGTATTGAATGTACTGTTCAGCAATAAAGTTTCCAAGACTTGAAGAATTTGATTCGTAGCCGTCAGATTCTAGAAAGTTTATATCTAGTCCCAGTATATTCATTAATGAATTAGCCTTTGCGATAATTCTGTCACTTCCAGGAGAATTATTAAATCTGTGTACTATAAGTCTGTATGCTGCATAACTTATTGAATTTATATCATTTATATAGTTTGTATCTTCATTTACAAATCCGTCAAATTCTGAATTAAATCCATTTAAACTGTTTCCGATAAGGTAAGTTGAACCTTTATCGTTAACAATAGACCAGGCATCATACATAGCAGCACTGACATGAAATAAATTTCGTGCGTGTACAGTTGGTCTAGCTAAATCATTTCTTATTGAAAATAATAAGACCTCATTCCAAAGTCTTGCAACTGAAAAACTATAATCTTCATAAGAAATCGGAAGTTGAAGTGAAACATCTAGCTCAACCTGACCTGTGGAGCAATCATCATTAGTAGCAACTATTGACACCATACCAGATTCTGCCACATCCCATAAAACTTCTATACTTGAAGTGCCATCTCCAGAAATTATAGTTCCGTTTTCTACTTCCCATTCATATGAAACAATTGATTCGTCAATATATTCATACAGATGTGTTTCCAGTGGTTGAACTGAGACTTCGCCTGAAATTGATTGAGAATCAATATAAAGACATGAATTATCATCTAATGTTGCTTCTGGGTTATAGCTACATGAAGATTCATCAGTGCATCCTTGAATTTTAACTGCAGTATTATTATTTAATGTTTGTATTCCTTGACCCTCAACTATTTTATAAGTTGAGTTTGTTTGTAAATTATAGAATGTTTCTTGACCACTGCTGGGCCAAGTAATCACAATACTTGAAATATTATTATTTGCAGCAGCTCCAAAATGTATCGATTGCAAAGATTGGTTTTGATAACCCGACCCTGTGTACTGTCTAATTTGACTAGTTCCATCCTCAAAATTTAATTGAATTATTGAACCAAGTGCATCCCTGTTTGAAATTGTACCTTGCAAAAATATTTTAACCCATGACCCCATCACCTCATCAGTAAAATAAGTGTCAACAGATTTATTTTCCCAAAGATTTACATTCAGATTAAAATCTGTTACTAACAAGTCTAAATCACCATCATTATCATAATCAAAAGAATTGACCGATCTACTTTTAGACATTAATGGTGGATTCCCAGAAAAATCTCCATAAGTAAAATTTATTCCGTTATTATTAACAAAAAACCTATCATCTTCTGGATTGAAAAAACCATTTGCAACATAAAAATCCTCATATCCGTCGTGATTGAAATCCGAAAAAGTTACACCCCAAGCCCAATCGGTGTCATATAAATTTGCTTGTTCAGAATAGTTGGTATATGGCGTACTTGCATTAATAACATCCTTTGTGTAAAGACTGTTTTCTTTAATGTTTGTAACAAAAAAATCTATATCTAAATTATTATTAAAATCACATGTAGTGAGTCCCATACCATCAAACGGATCATCAACTCCATATTCTTGTGCCATTTCCGTAAATCCATTTCCGTCTTGATTAATTAAAAGTTGATTAAATTGGTCAAAATCATTAGCAATGTATATGTCTGGATATATATCATCATTTGCATATATTGGTAAGGCTGAAAAACTGTTAGCATTTTCAATTGTTTCACTTAAATCAATTTGCTGAAAGGTTTCATCACCTAAATTTTTGTATAACTTATTAGGGGATATTTGATTGTAATCGGAGAGGAAAATATCTAGATAGCCGTCTAAATCATAATCCAGCCATAAGGCACCTGCGATGTAGCATTCTTCACAAGATATATCAAAACCAGCGGTTTCCGTAATATTAGAAAATGTCCCATTACCGTTATTTTTATACAATTCACTTTGGACTGCATTTCCTAAAAATAAGTCAGGATATCCATCGTTATTAAAATCTCCCCACGAAGCCGCTAATCTATCGCCGTGTTCAATTGTATCAAAACTGAATTCTCCGTTANCATCGTAATTTATTAAATCAATGTCATGATTAAGATTTTGATTGATTCCAGAACTTTCTGTAACATCGATAAAGTTGCCATTATTTGTATTTTCAAAAAGACGACTCCAGTATTCTTCTCCATCTTGGGATCTAGCAGATACAATAAATATNTCTAAGTCACCATCATTATCATAATCAGCAACAGCTACTCCATTATTACCAACCACTTCGTTTAAATCTGAAATGTTTGTAATATTTCTAAACTGCTGTGAATATAAAATATGAGAAATAAAAAATATGTATAGAAATTTATATTTCAAAAGTGCAAAAGTTAAATTTTCTTAAAACTCACACAACATATCTTCACCACAACATTGTGGGGATTTTATCTTTCCCGCGCAGGAAGGACAAATCGATATTTGAACCTTATTCCCATCTTCTAAAGTCAAATAATCATTTCTTAAAGGCTCATCACATGAAGCACAACTGGCATTTACCGCCATACCACACTTATTACATTTGTATGTTTCCATAAATTAATTTTTACGTTTATCAAACTTTTCTTTGTCAGTTTGATTAACTCTGTTAATAATCAACCATATAAATAAAATTACTACTCCTGTGCCAATTATAAAACTCAACATAGCATTTATTTTAATGAAACGGCTGTTCCATATGCTAATATTTCGGATGTTCCTTGAGCTATAACCGATGTTGTAAATCTTATATTTAAAACTGCATCTGCATTTAATTTTTGAGCATCTACAATTAATCTTTCTAAAGCTTGTTCTCTGGCGTAGGCTTGTAATTTAGTGTATTCTTCAATCTCTCCTCCAATAATATTTTTGAGTTGAGCTACTAAATCTCTTGCCACATTTCTTGATCTTACTGTCGATCCTCTAGCTATTCCTAGAATCTTTTCGATTTCTCTTTCTGGGATAATCTCGGTTGTTGAAAGTATCATATAATCTATTTTATAATTTCTTTAGTTTCAATCTTAAACATCGAAGACAATAAAATTATTGGCTCCCAATTTTTTGATTTATTACAATATACAGCATGTTCAGTACTTTTTGGCTCAAGTAGAGCTGAACTTTTTCCTATATCAATAATATTTTTTTTTTCAAGTGGATTTTTTTTACCCGTTCTTATACTATCACTTTTATAGTCAATTAGTGTAACTGGTGCTTTTTTAAAACCTAGTTCCATTAATGCAAAATACCTATGATGCCCATCAATTATCAATAAACTTTCATGACAACAAACAATCGATGATATTATATAATAACTTTCATAAGACTTGATAAACTTAGCTAGCGATGTCTTCTTTTTTTCAATGATTTTTTCATGCGGATTAAGTGTATCAATATCTATTAACATAACACCTTTAATTAGATTTTGATTAAAATCAATTGAGTACATCTGAATATTTTACATAAAGATATTAAAACTTTCATTAGTAAAGATTTGTAAATTTATGTTATGAAAATTATTTCA
>NZHJ01000001.1 GCA_002691265.1 Flavobacteriaceae bacterium
TTATAGTCTCCAATTTGACTAAACTGTCCTTCAGCTATAGCCATTGATGGCTTAACCTTAGAAATATTTTTTCTAAGGTTGTGAAAATTATATTCAGCTATAGGGGCAATATTATTAGAAAAGAAAAAAGTAACAACTCCAAGAATAAAAGTGAAGAATATTAAGCTTTTCATTGATCTTTGAAGTGAAATACCACTTGCTTTCATTGCTGCAAACTCATAATTTTCTGAAAGACTTCCAAAAACAATTATGCTTGAAAGCAGTATTGTTAGCGGTAATACCAAAATCACAAGTCTTGGAGATACATTGATTAAAAATTTAAGTATTATGTCTAATTCAAGATCTTTTCCTGCCAGTTCCGATATATAAAGCCAAACTGATTGAAGTAAAAAAATTAACATTAATATACAGAACGTGCTGGCTAATGTTTTTAAATAAGATTTAAATATGTAGAAATCTAGAATTTTCAATAATCTAATCTAATATATTCATATAGTAGTCTTGGTACTTTTTCTCATCAAAAATAAAAAGCTTATTGTCAAGAGGTAGATTAAACTCAAAATCAACAATAGATATGGTTGTAACCGTTTCGTTTTTTCCGGTTTCGATAACTTCATATATTTGATTAAATTCTGTATCAATTCCAAGTAAAATATACTTTATTTCTGCTTCAGAATCTTTTGGAATTAGTTTTACATATTGAATTTTTTTCCTGAATTGACCATTTCCAATAAATCTGGATTCATCCATTTCAAAATAGTATCCTTCCTCATAAAAATATAACATTTTATTTGGGGTGATTGTGGTCTCGTCTTCTGGGTCTTGACTAGAAATGGTTACCTCTTCGTCATCAGGACTAATCGAGTATAATTTATTTCCGTCAAATATTCTTGTAACACCAAGCATTTCAAATCTCCATTTTTCATCTTCAGTAACAAAACTTCCGTTATTTGTTTGATTTATATCTTCTTCGATATTCTGCAGAGTATATGCATAATTAATATATATGTTTTCATAGTTTTTGATGTTTTCAGAAACTTTGTTTAACAATAATTCAGCGTCTGAGTTTTCCTGAGAGTAACTCAGCATCAAGAAAAATCCAAAAATTAAAAGTAAAATCTTTTTCATAATCAATATTTATTAATTTTCTAATAAGTTATCCAGAGCTTGTAAGTCAGAGACTAAAACTTGTCTTGCTTTGCTGCCTTCAAAAGGGCCTACAATACCAGCAGCCTCTAATTGGTCAATTAATCTTCCAGCTCTATTGTAGCCAAGCTTAAGTTTTCTTTGTAGAAGTGATGCAGATCCTTGTTGAGCAATAACTAAAACCTCTGCAGCTTCTCTAAACAACTTATCTCTGTCTTCTATATCAATATCAAGATTTGTGCCACCCTCTTCACCTATAAACTCTGGTAATTGATGTGCAGTTGCATAGGCTTTTTGAGACCCAATAAAGTTGGTTAAAATTTCAATTTCAGGTGTGTCTACAAATGCACATTGAATTCTTATCAATTCATTTCCTTGTGTGAATAGCATATCTCCTCGTCCAATCAATTGATCAGCACCAGATCCGTCAAGGATTGTTCGTGAGTCAATTTTTGATGTTACCCTAAATGCAATTCTTGCTGGGAAGTTTGCTTTAATAACACCAGTAATTACATTTACAGACGGTCTTTGTGTAGCAATAATTAAGTGAATTCCTATGGCTCTTGCTAATTGGGCTAATCTTGCAATTGGAGTTTCTACTTCTTTTCCTGCAGTCATAATTAAATCAGCAAACTCATCAACAACTAGTACAATGTACGGAAGGAATTGGTGTCCATCATTTGGNTTNAGCTTTCTGTCTTTAAANTTTTTATTGTACTCAACAATATTTCTACAAGCNGCATTTTTTAGCAGTTCATANCTNTTATCCATTTCTATACATAGAGAATTCAANGTATTTATAACTTTTTTGTTATCNGTTATTATNGCTTCATCTGANTCNGGAAGTTTNGCNANATAATGNCTTTCAATTTTGTTATANANNGTNANNTCAACCTTTTTNGGATCNACTAAAACAAACTTTACCTCAGCTGGGTGTTTTTTNTAGAGNAGNGATGTTAAAACTGCNTTTAACCCAACAGATTTTCCTTGTCCNGTTGCACCAGCCATTAATAAGTGNGGCATCCTAGCTAAATCAAANACNAGTGTTTCATTACTAATCGTTTTACCAATAGCTACNGGAAGNTCCATTTCAGATTTTTGNAATTTTTCAGCTGAAATNACNGANTGCATTGANACCACTGTTGGTTTTTTNTTNGGNACTTCNATACCTATTGTTCCTTTTCCAGGAATTGGAGCTATAATTCTAATTCCNAGAGCTGCAAGTGATAAAGCAATATCATCTTCAAGATTTTTTATTTTAGAAATTCTNANNCCGGCATCAGGGATTATTTCATATAANGTAACAGTAGGNCCAATCGTAGCTTTAATATTTGAAATTGAAATATTATANTTANCTAGTGTTTCAACAATCCTATTTTTATTTTCTTCAAGTTCGTCTTTNTCAATAGTAATTTTTTCAGAATCGTATTGCTTTANNAAGCCAAGCTTGGGAAATTGAAATTTGCTAAGTTCTAGCTTCGGGTCGAATTGTCCAAAATCATCAACTAACTTATCAGATAGATTATCAATTTCAGATTTTTCTTCAAATATCTTTTCAACTTCAATACCTACTTTATCTGTTGCACCATCTTCTTTTACAGCAGGGGGTTCTTTTATGGTTTCTTCTTCTGATAATTCTTCTTCAAGTTCTTGATTAATTTCAACTTCATCAATTTCATCAACTATTTCTGCAGTAAAATTCTCTTCTGAAAATTCATTTGTTACATCGGAGTTTTTATATGTTTTGAAATTTATGTTTTGAAAATATTTTAGAATTTTTAGAACATCATTTACTCCAAATTTTAATCTAAATGTAATATAGACGAGAGACATGAAAATTAATAAAAAACTTATGCCTAAGTAGCTTATATATATATCCAAAAAGTTTACTATTTCATATCCTATAATCCCTGAATATATATTTCCGTTATCTGCAACCCCAAAAAATATTGAAAAAAGGAAAATTAAGTAAAAACCCCAAAGCCAATTTTTCGTAATGTTTCTTTTTTTAAGATCCAATAATATTTTTAATGCACTTATAAAAATTAAAAATGAAAAGATTATGGAGCTAACACCAAATCCTTTATAAATAAAAAAATCACTAATTATTGCACCAATTTTACCTAAAGAGTTTGAATTTGATACGCTAATATCTGTAAAGTCAGCTAGATTGCTTTGATCAATTTCACCTGTAAAAAAGTATGAAACAAATGAAATAAATAAAAAAAGTGATAAGATGATGAGTGAGCTGCCAATAAATAATCTTTTAGCACCAGAAAGTTCTTTCTTTTCTTTACTTTTTGAAAATGAAAAAATATGCTTCATTAGCAACTTGTTGAATAATAGTTTGCAATTTAACAATCATTTCTGCAAGAATGAATTTTTTAATTAAAATTTATGATTTGATATCATCTTAATTTTTATCATTAGAGCTGCATAAATTAATGTCGTAATTGGACTTAGCCAATTAAAAATTGCATAAACAAAATAATCAGTCACTGAAACACCAAGAACTCCATAATGATATGCTCCACATGTGTTCCAGGGGATAAGTGCTGAAGTTACTGTTCCTGTGTCTTCTAATGTCCTGCTTAAATTCACAGGTGAAAGATTTTTTTCTTCAAATGCATCTTTAAACATTTTTCCAGGGATTACAATTGCAAGATATTGGTCTGATGCTACAACATTTATTCCAAGACAACTTACTGCTGTACTTGCAAACAAACCAAATGTTGTTTTCGCTTTACTTAAAAGAAAGTTTGTGATTTTTTTAAGAGCTCCGATACCATCCATTGATCCGCCGAATATCATTGCACTAATGGTAAGGTAAATTGTCCACAGCATACCTTTTATTCCCCCTGAGTCATACAATCTTTGAATTCTTAAATTTTCTGTTGGTATACTTGTATCCGTGAAAACAGATTTTACCAAAGAATTAAGAATTGACGAATCAATACTATTTAGAATATTATTTTGAAATATAATTGAAAATATAATTGC
Source organism: Flavobacteriaceae bacterium (assembly GCA_002691265.1). GTDB lineage: Bacteria > Bacteroidota > Bacteroidia > Flavobacteriales > Flavobacteriaceae > MED-G13. The sequence goes on from NZHJ01000001.1 coordinate 4,147, forward strand.
GCTAAATATCCCAACACTTAATGCAATTACTGGTTTAACTTTTAAAAATGCAAGAAGGATAACAATGNCTGGAACAACAAACAATATTGGTGATATGTAAAAGTCATTTAGTATTGTATTGGAAAGGGAATTAATATCGCTCATTTCTCCCGCTGAGCTAATTTCAAGTGAGTAGCTTAAAATAATAAAAACTATTAAGGTTATAATATATGTAGGGATTGTAGTATATGTCATATATCTAATATGAGAATAAAGGTCTGTACCTGCCATAGCTGGAGCAAGGTTNGTAGTGTCACTTAAAGGAGACATTTTATCTCCGAAGTAAGCCCCTGAAATTACTGCTCCGGCGGTCATTCCAGCAGGAATGTTAAATGCNATTCCAACAGCAACTAGTGCTATTCCAACAGTTGCAGATGTTGTATATGAACTACCTGTGGTTAAGGAAACAAGAGTTGAAACGATTAATGTTAGGGGTAAGAATATTGTCGGATTTACTAGATTTAGTCCGTAGTAAACCATAGCTGGGATAATACCACTAACTTTCCATGTTCCAGCAAGAGCTCCAACTAAAAGAAGAATCACTATTGGAGTACTTATANTCTTAATACTTGAAAATATTTTTTTAANTATAAAATTAATCTTAGCACCCTCAGAGATTCCAAGAATTGCAGCTAGTGACGAGGTAAATATTAAGATATAGTGATAGGTATAATCACCAAGCCAGTCATTATTTTCAAAAAAAATGATGTTATAAAATAATAACGAAATCAACAATACAACAGGTATTAATGATTTTTTTAAGCTAATTTCAGATGGTTTAATTTCCATTTAAATAAGGTTGAATTCTTTAAGGCATTTCTTTATTCCTTCATATGTCCTTGAAATATCCTGATCAAGTCCAACCGAGAATCTGATTAAACCTTCACTTAATCCCATTTTTTCTTGCTCTTCTTCAGAAATTTCTGATGAAGTTGAAGAGCCAGGTGCGCAAAATAAAGTTTTATAAAATCCTAAGCTCACGGCTAAATATCCTAAGTTTTTATTTTGCATTTTTTCCATTAATTTATTTGCAGTTTGTAAACTTCCTGCGTCAACGGTTACCATTCCTCCATAACCATACTCTTTATTCATCATCTTTGAAAAAATCTTATGAGAGGGGTGAGATTTTAATCCAGGATAAACAGCTTTNATTCCATCTTTTTCAAAAGATTCAGCTAGATACATTGCATTTTCGCTGTGTTTTTTCATTCTTATGTGAAGTGTTCTCATATTTTTTAGAACTGAAGCAGCTCTTAAACTATCCATTGTTGTTCCCATTAGCATAAATGCTCCATCATTAACATCTCTAAGTGAGTGAATAAATTCTTTGCTACTACAAACGACTCCTGCAATGGTATCACTTGTTCCGTTAATAAATTTTGTTAAACTATGAATTACNACATCTGCACCATATTTAGCTGGGGATACTGATAATGGTGTGAAAGTATTGTCAACAACTAATTTTATATTGTTTTTTTTGGCAATTTTTGAAATCTCTTCTAAATCAGCAATTTCAAGTAATGGATTAGATGATACTTCGCAATAAATAATTTTTGTGTTTGGTNTGATAGAATTATTNATATCATCCAGTGATGTTATNTCNACAAATGTTGTTTCAATCTTTAGTTGTGGGGTGAAATTCTTTAGAAATGCGTATGTACCCCCGTAAACCGTTCTACTAGANATAATATGGTCTTCGGACTTACATAATTGTAAAATTGTAGCNGTTATTGCTCCCATTCCAGATGAAAAAACATTTGCAGCTTCAGTGCCTTCCANTGCTGCNCAGGCCTCTTCTAAATAAAGATTACTNGGTGAAGAGTTTCTAGAATAAAGATAACAACCTTCCATATTACCNTCAAAAGTCTCNCTCATTGAATTTGCAGACAAAAATGTGTAAGTTGAAGAATCTGAGATTGAAGGATTGACTCCGCCAAATTCTCCAAANAACTGAAGGTCTTGAATATTATTTGCTGGTTTAGATTTCATTAAATTTAAGGATNTATTTAGTTTGTATTTTTCACTAATTTACCAAAATCAATTTTAATAGTTTAAAAATTATTTTAACATTTAAATATTTGTATTTTTGAATCCTAAATTTATTTGTTATGAGTTCTTTTGATGTCATTGTTATTGGTTCTGGTCCTGGCGGATATGTTTCGGCAATCAGAGCTGCTCAACTTGGAATGAAAACAGCATTGGTTGAAAAATATTCAACTATGGGTGGAACATGTTTAAATGTTGGTTGTATTCCAAGTAAATCATTATTGGATTCATCTCATCATTATGAAAATGCTCTTCACAATTTTGATGACCATGGAATTTCAGTAGAGGGTAAGATTAAACTTGATCTTGATAAAATGATGTCTAGAAAATCATCGGTTGTTGAACAAACAACAAAGGGGCTAGAATATTTAATGAACAAAAATAAAGTCTCTGTTTTTAATGGATTAGGCTCATTTAAAGATTCAACTACAGTTGAAATTAAAAACAATGGTAAATCCGAAGTTATAAATGGTAAAAATATCATTATTGCAACAGGAAGTAAGCCAACTAAATTACCCTTTGTAGATTTTGATGGTGAAAGAATCATCTCTTCAACTGAGGCTTTAAAATTAAAAGAGGTTCCAAAACACCTAGTTGTCATTGGTGGGGGAGTTATAGGTCTTGAGCTAGGGCAGGTGTACAATAGGCTTGGTTCTAGAGTCACAGTTATTGAATATCAAGATAGAATTATTCCAAATATGGATTCTAGCTTATCGAAAGAATTAACTAAAGTTTTTAAGAAAAGTGGAGTTAAAGTTAATACTTCACACAAAGTAACTTCTATAGAAAGAAATGGAGATGATGTGATTATTTCGGCTGAAAATAAGAAAGGAGAAAAAATAACCTTTGAAGGAGATTATTGTTTGATTTCTGTAGGAAGAAGTGCATATACTGAAGGTTTAGATTTAGATAAAGTTGGTATTACTACTGATAAGTATGGAAGAGTAGAAGTTGATGTTAATTTAAAGACAAACGCACATAACATTTATGCAATTGGTGATGTTGTTAAAGGTATGATGTTAGCTCATAAAGCCGAAGAGGAGGGAGTTTATGTTGCTGAACATATTGCAGGTCAAAAACCACATATTAATTACAACTTAATTCCAGGTGTTGTTTATACATGGCCTGAAGTTGCTTCAGTTGGTCAAACTGAAGAAGAATTAAAAGTTAATGGTAAAAATTACAAATTAGGCCAATTTCCAATGAGAGCATTGGGAAGAAGTAGGGCCAGTTCTGATTTAGATGGTTTCGTTAAAATTTTAGCTGATGCCGAATCTGACGAAATTTTAGGCATCCACATGATTGGAGCAAGATGTGCTGATCTTATTTCTGAAGCTGTTGTAGCTATGGAATACAGGGCATCTGCTGAGGATATAGCCAGAATATCCCACGCGCATCCAACCTTCTCAGAAGCCATCAAGGAGGCCGCGCTTGCTGCTACCGAAGATAGAGCGATTCATATATAAACCTTATTCTGTACATTTCTATATCTTTGTTTTAAACAAGTGAAATGCTATCAAAATTTGAATCTTACATTAAAGATCAATTTCCTTATCTACTAAAGGAAAAAACAATAGTATGTTGTTCTGGTGGTGTAGACAGTATTGTGCTATTTAACTTAATGCTTTCTGTAAACAAAAACTTTGTTGTTGCTCATTGCAATTTTAAGTTGAGATCAGATGATAGTGATGAAGATGAAGAGTTTTTAAAAAAACTTTGTAAGCAAAATTCCATTAAATTCTATTCAAAATCTTTTGATACAAAAAAAATTAAGGAAACTTCAAAAAGTTCAATTCAAATGATTGCCAGAGATTTGAGATATGATTTTTTTGATGAGATATCCTCGCGTTTAAATATTAAACATATTTTAACCGCACATCATCTAAATGATTCATTAGAGAGTTTTTTAATCAATATCTCTCGAGGCTCTGGTTTAGATGGTTTAACCGGAGTACCTATGTTAAATGGTAAAATTAAAAGACCTTTAATTGAATTTGAAAAGAGAGATATTTTAGAATTTGCTACAAATAAAAAATTAAGCTGGAGGGAGGACTCTTCAAACAAATCAAATTCGTATTTACGAAATAAAATTAGAAATAAAATTATTCCAGAGTATGATAAATTGGAGGGTAATTTTCTTAAAAATTTTAGAAANACTNTNAANTACTTNAAAATGTCTAATTCATTAATTCATCAGAAAATTAATGAGCTAAAAAGTGAATTACTTGAATACAATAAAAACGAGGTTTCATTAAATATTTCAGATTTGGAGTATATTGATAAAGATTCATTTCTTTACTACTTCCTAAGAGATTTTGGATTTGTNGATTGGGATAAAATATTGAATTTAATTGACGGAGAATCTGGAAAAAAAATTTTTAGTAAATCACACGTATTATTTAGGCACAAAAATAAGTTGGTATTAAGAGAAATTAATCAAATCAATGACAAAAAATATATTATTCAAAAATTGATAAATAATATATGTTTAGAAAATGGAACTTCCTTATCTTTTACAGAGGCAAGTAAAATTGAAAAAAACAATTTAAATATTGTTACAGTTGACAAGGGTAAGCTATTATTTCCTTTAGTATTAAGAAATTTTAATCCTGGTGATTATTTTTTTCCTTATGGTATGAATGGGTCAAAAAAAGTTGGTAAGTTTTTAAAGGATAATAACATAGGGGAGATAGATAAATCATCCAAGCTAATTTTAGTCAATGGTGATGATAAAATTATTTGGATTGTTGGAATGAGGTTAGATGANAGGTTCAGTATAAATNATGAATCAAAAAANTTGTTGAATATTGAATATCACAAAAAAACAAGGAGATAAGATAAAATTTAAAATTGTAGAGCTAACCTAGGTANTTCATAAGCTTTCTCACTAGNCTTAATTTATTTTTATAAGGNGCATACCTCAGNTTNTTNTCAAACCANGTTGATCTGTTAACAATCGATTTTTTGTGAGAAAANAATTCGAAGCTTAATTTTCCGTGATAAGAGCCNATNCCGCTGTTACCAACNCCTCCAAANGGTAATCTNGAATTNGCTAGNTGAACTATTGTGTCATTAATNGNACCTCCACCAAATGANTAGCGATTGATAACAGTNTNGGTAAATTTTTTGTNATTTGAAAAAACATAAAGTGCTAGTGGATTTGGATTTTTATTNATTATNTTATCAATATCTTCCAATTTNTCAAAACTCAAGACTGGAAGAATTGGTCCAAAAATTTCTTCTTTCATNATATTNCTNTCCATTTTTGGGCTATCGATAATAGTAGGAAAAATATAGCGATTTTCNCGATCTGATTTNCCACCGTAGATAATTNTNTTTTCTTTGATTAANTCNGTTAGTCTATTAAAATTTTTTTCATTGACAATNGCAGTAATATCTGATGTATTATCAAAATTTTTATCAAAAGTTAGTTCAATTCTATCGATCAATTCTTTTATTAATNTACCTTTTATTGATTTATGNNCAATTAGATAATCNGGCGCAACACAAGTCTGACCAGAATTTAAAAACTTTCCCCANACAATTCTTTTACTTACNAATTTCAAGTCAGTATCTCTATCNATTATTGCAGGGCTTTTNCCNCCTAATTCTAGAGTATANGGTGTTAAATTNTTTGNTGCNGAAACAGCCACAATTTCTCCNATATTTACACTCCCAGTAAAAAAAATATAATCCCATTTTTTCTCTAATAATTGAGAAGCTATTTTTGCATCACCCTCAACAACACACATTAGTTCACTTGGAAAGACTTTNTCNACAATTTTTTTTATTAAACTTGAGGTATTTGGTGTGTGTTCACTAGGTTTTAANACAACATTATTTCCNGCTGCAAAAGCTGACATTGCTGGAAGTAAAGCTAATTGAAATGGATAATTCCAAGGNGATATAACCAAAACCTTNCCNNATGGCTCGTAAATAATATAATCCNTGGAGGGAAAATTCATTAATGCAGGAGTAACATTATGTGGTTTTGCCCAGGATTTTAACTTTCTTATGAATAAATCTATNTCATTAATTAAAAANCCAATTTCAGTNGCATAAGTTTCAAANCTAGGTTTNCTTAAATCTAAATCCAGCGCATTGTAAATATTTTCTTCATTTATATTGATTTCATTTTTCAATTTTTTTAAANACTTCAATCTTTCTTCAATACTTATTTTTTGGTGAGTATTNATGAAATTNTGTTGATTATTGTATAATTGATCAATATTCATAATAATTTATTTTATTGCACTCCAAATTTTTGTATTTCTTAAGGGCGCCTCTATTGTTGTTAATTTTTTAGTTACTGGATGTTCAAAAATAATTTTTTTTGCATGTAAATCTATTCCTCCGTCACTATTACTTCTTTCATAACCATACTTAAGATCTCCTTTTATAGGACAACCAATTGCTTTTAATTGACATCTTATCTGATGGTGTCTTCCTGTTTCAATTTTAATTTCAAGAACAAAATACCTTTCTAATTCCTTTATTAGCTTGTAGTGCATTACAGCTTTCTTTGTTCTTTCTGTTTCATTAATAAAGTGAATTGATTTATTGGTTTTTTCATTCTTTTTTAACCAGTGTATCAAAGTGTCTTCACTTTTTTTTGGTTTATTTTTAATAATAGCAAGGTAGTATTTTTCAATCTTACCTTCTTTAAATAATTTATTTAATCTTGTAAGGGATTTAGATGTTTTGGCAAAAATTAAAACTCCTGATGTTGGTCTATCTAATCTATGAGGAACACCCAAATAAACATTTCCTGGCTTTTTATATTTTTCTATAATAAATGACTTAATAATCTCTGATAGTGGAGTATCACCAGTTTTATCACCTTGAACAATATCACCACATCTTTTATTAATTGCAATTATATGATTGTCCTCATAAAGAATTTGTAAGTTATTTTTATTGGAAACTATTTTTTCCAATTCTAATACTGTTCGTTTTCATTTGGAAAATCACCTGATTTAATATCATCAGAAAAATTTGAAATTGCATTAACAATCTCATCATGAAGATTCATGTATCTTCTTAGAAATCTTGGATTAAACTCTTTTGTCATTCCAATCAAATCATGTAGAACTAGAACTTGACCATCAACATTGCCTCCTGCGCCTATTCCTATTATCGGAATGTTAATTTCTTTTGCGACTCTTTCGGCTAATTTGCTTGGTACTTTTTCTAAAACAATAGCAAAACAACCAATTTTTTCTAATAAATGAGCATCTTCAATCAGTTGATTAGCTTCTTTATCCTCTTTAGCTCTTACTGTGTAAGTTCCAAATTTATATATTGACTGTGGTGTAAGACCTAAGTGGCCCATGACTGGAATACCTGCTCTTATAATTCTTTTAATTGAATCCTTTATCTCTTTACCACCTTCAAGTTTAACAGCATGAGATCCGCTTTCTTTCATAATTCTGATAGCAGATTCTAAAGCAGCTTGTGAATCACTTTGATAAGTTCCAAAAGGCAAGTCCACAACTACCAAAGCTCTTTCGACTGCTCTAATTACTGAAGATGCATGATAGATCATTTGATCCAATGTGATTGGAAGTGTTGTTTCATGTCCAGCCATAATGTTACTTGCTGAATCACCTACTAGAATTACATCAATACCAGATTTGTCAACAATACCAGCTAACGTAAAATCATAAGAAGTTAGCATAGAAATCTTCTCTGCATTATCTTTCATTTCTTGAAGAGACTTAACTGTAACTCTTTTGTATATTTTTTTATTCATTTATGAATTTAAAAAAGTAGTTTGTAAATGTAATAAATTAAATCAACTGCAAAATATTTTTTTATTTCTAAATCTAATTAACCTGTAAATCTATATAACACAAGACATTATGTCATGAAATTTTACATTAAACTGACAATAATGTAAAAAAAATCAAATGGCACAATCATTGACATTTATAAAACGAATTTAAAACTAAAAATTATGAGTAAAATAATCGGAATAGATTTAGGAACAACAAATTCATGTGTTTCAGTTATGGAAGGAAATGAGCCAGTTGTAATTCCTAATGCAGAAGGTAAGAGAACTACGCCATCAGTAATAGCATTTGTTGAAGGTGGAGAGATTAAAGTTGGTGATCCTGCAAAAAGACAGGCGGTAACAAATCCAACCAAAACTGTTTATTCTGTAAAAAGATTTATGGGTAATAAGTTTTCGGAATCTAAAAAAGAAACTGAGAGAGTACCTTATAAAGTTGTAAAAGGGGATAACGATACCCCAAGAGTTGATATTGACGGTAGGTTATATACCCCTCAGGAATTATCAGCGATGATTTTACAAAAAATGAAAAAAACCGCTGAGGACTATTTAGGAACCAGTGTTGAGGAGGCTGTAATCACTGTTCCTGCATATTTTAATGATGCTCAAAGACAAGCAACAAAAGAAGCTGGAGAAATCTCTGGTCTAAAAGTCAAAAGAATTATCAATGAGCCAACTTCAGCTGCATTAGCTTATGGTCTGGATAAAAAAGGTCAAGATCAAAAAATCGTTGTATTTGATTTTGGTGGAGGAACACATGATGTTTCAATTTTAGAATTAGGGGATGGAGTTTTTGAGGTATTATCAACTGATGGAGACACTCATTTAGGTGGTGATGATGTTGATGAAAAAATTATCGATTGGTTAGCAGATGAGTTTAAAAAAGATGAGAGTATCGATTTGAGAAAAGACCCTATGTCTCTACAAAGACTTAAGGAAGCAGCTGAAAAAGCAAAAATTGAATTATCATCTTCTGCTCAAACTGAAATCAATCTGCCATATATTACAGCAACTGATAGTGGACCAAAACACTTAGTAAGAACTCTTTCTAAGTCTAAATTTGACCAACTAATAGATGACCTGGTTAAAAGAACTATAGATCCATGTAAAACAGCTTTGAAAGCTGCAGGGCTAAGTAAATCTGATATTGATGAAATTATTCTTGTTGGAGGATCTACTAGGATACCTGCGGTACAAGATGCTGTTGAGAAGTTTTTTGGTAAAAAACCTAGTAAAGGTGTAAATCCCGATGAAGTTGTTGCTGTAGGTGCTGCAATTCAGGGGGGTGTTTTTACTGGTGATGTCAAGGACGTCTTGTTATTAGATGTTACTCCATTATCTCTTGGAATAGAAACTATGGGTAATGTAATGACAAAGCTAATTGAAGCAAACACAACCATTCCGACCAAGAAATCACAAGTTTTTTCAACTGCAGCAGATAATCAACCAGCTGTAGATATTAGAATTGCTCAAGGTGAGAGACCTATGTATCCTGATAATAAGGAAATAGGTAGATTCCAACTTGCAGATATACCACCTGCACCGAGAGGTGTTCCTCAAATCGAGGTTACCTTTGATATCGATGCAAATGGTATTCTTAATGTTACTGCAAAGGATAAAGCAACAGGAAAGGAGCAAAACATAAGAATTGAAGCTTCTTCTGGGTTAACCGAACAGGAAATTGAAAAAATGAAGAAAGATGCTGAAGCAAATGCTGAAGCAGATGCAAAAGCTAAAGAAACAGTTGATAAATTAAACAGTGCAGATGCTATGATTTTTCAAACTGAGAAACAATTAAAAGAGTTTGGCGATAAATTGTCTGATGACAAGAAGAAACCGATNGAGGAGGCACTTGAGGAGCTAAAAAAATCATTTGAAAGTAAAGATTTAGAGAAGATTGATCCTGCTCTTGAAAAGATAAATGAAGCTTGGAAAGCAGCAAGTGAAGAAATGTATAAAGCTCAACAGAATCAACAAGGTCAGGCACAACAGCCTGCGGATGAACAGTCAGCTGATAATTCTGACAATGTAGAAGATGTAGATTTTGAAGAAGTCAAGGAGTAATTTGTACTTAACAAAATTAGAAAAGGGTGCTTTTGATAGCACCCTTTTTTTGTTTAAATTTGAGAAAATCTTAATTTTGAATAATTCTGAAATTCTTGATGAGGTAAATAAAATGAGTTTCAACACATTAATGGAAACCTTGAAAATTGAATTTACTGAAATTGGTGATAACTATGTTGTTTGTAAAATGCCAGTAACCCCTGAAGTACATCAGCCAGCTGGTATACTTCACGGAGGAGCAACTGCTGCATTGGTTGAAACTGCTGGAAGTTTTGCTTCTAGATGTTTTATAAAAGATAGAGAAATGTCAATAAGAGGTATTGAGATTTCGACTAATCATGTTAAAAGTATCAGCGAAGGCTTTGTNTATGCAAAAGCAACCAACATTCACATGGGTAGGACAATGCAAATATGGGAGGTTAGAGTTTTAGATGAACAAAATAATCTGATTTCTCTCGGAAAACTTACTACTTTAGCGATTAAAAAGAAATAACATGTATATAAAACAGGTAATTGATAACAGAGAAAGTTGGTGGGGATACATTGTAACAGTTGTATTAATAGTGCCTTTGGCCGTTTTTTTATTCTCTATTCCTCATGGTTTAATTTTAGCATCAAAAGCATTTGGTGATGAGGAGTTAATGGCAAAAATNGCATCCAATGATATTNTCGCTATNATGAGTGTATTAGAGTCTAATCAGAATCTTTTTTTAATGCTATTACCTTTTATTGGGATGATTTTAGCAGTTTTTTTTGCTACAAAATTTATACACAAGAATTCTTTAAGAGATTTAACTACATCAAGAGAAAAGATTGATTGGAGTAGAGTATTTTTTGCTTTTGCCCTATGGGGATCCATCAGTGCTTTTATGATTGGTATAGATTATCTGTTTATATCACCAGAAAATTATGAGTGGAACTTTAAGTATGAACAATTCCTTATTTTATTTTTGATAGTAATCACTTTACTACCCATACAAACATCTGCTGAAGAATATTTGTTTAGAGGTTATTTGATGCAAGGAATAGGAATAATAAGTGGTAANAGATGGTTACCNTTAATTTTAACNTCAATAGCNTTTGGTTTGATGCATTATGCTAATCCTGAANTTGCAAANTTTGGTAACGTTGTTTTTGTATTTTATATAGGNTCTGGATTATTTGCTGGTATNATGACATTNATGGATGAAGGGATAGAACTCGCTTTNGGTTGGCATGCAGCAAATAATATGGTANCAGNACTACTTGTNACAGCTGATTGGACAGCTCTGCAAACNCATTCAGTACTAAAAGATATTTCCAANCCTGAAACNATGCCATTAGGNGAANTTTTANTNCCNGTATTAGTCTTTTTCCCGGNTATTTTANTTGTTTTNGCCANTAAATATGGTTGGANAGACTGGAAGGGGAAACTACTTGGAAAAATTTAAATTTTTTCTATTNGTANGGAAGATTCATAAAATNTTGCNGCTGCGTTTATNACTTCCCTAAATTCTTGATATCTTTTTTTANTGTACCTCAATTCTTTGTAGTACTCTNTAATATTAATGNTTAATNTATNTCCATNNACNGTTGCTTTAGANANAAATTTAGCAGNAGAATTTCCATCAACTGAAATGTATTCTTTAGATTTATTNAATTCACTAANATCCACNATTTTATATCCNCGAGGTATATTTANTTTNATATTGTAATCATATGAATTTGGAAAGTTAATTTCAATNGGGTTNATTCTTTCTTTTTCTTCAAATAAATTACTCTGTAGNCCTATTANTTTTCCGATTTTNAAGNNGNTTAATCCNTCTTTTTCCTCAATTAAGTCTGAAGTTGATATGGTTGAGGTTATTTCAAGTGGTNTATTAAAGGTATTATGTGAAATATCGAAATTTTTGATATTGTACTTACTTACCTTTTTATTATCGAGACCATTTATAGTAAAAAAATCAACCAAAAAATCGGTTTTTTCAGTCTCAGACAAATTAATATAGTTTCTGTTCGTAATTGCCCAATATCCACTAAATGACCTACTTTCATCAATTTTTATTTTATTTAAATTTCTGGAAATATTAACCTCAATGTTCTTTTTTATCTGACTGAAATCTTGATCAAACAGTGTGATTTCACTAAAATAATAATCCAAGTCTTTATCGATAAATATTCCATAGTTTCCCAATAGATCTTCAGGAGCCTCAGAAACTCGATATTCAACTCTATTTGGAATAATGTATTTTTCTTGATTGGGTAAGAAAATTAAAAACTCTCTTAATTGATTTGGATCAAAAAGTTCCGGATCAAATTTTAAAAAATATCTGTTACAACTTATTGCAACCTCATATTCAATATTTGCCTCCTTAAAAAGACTTGAATATACCTGAATTATACTAAAATCATTAGAAATTTTATTATTTAATATGTATTCAATATCGTTAAGCTTCGGATCATCTTCATCTGAAATAACAAAATTGTTTTTTATATATTCATCAATCGCATTAGCAATTTTAAGTTCATTCCAGGGAATTTTCACATAACCATATTTGATTTCTTTTAAAATTTCTTTAGCCTTTTCATTAAATGTTTTAGGAAAAAAGAGTTCGCTTACATTTTGAACCAAATTTCCCCAGTATTCAATTTGAGATACATCATCTCTATTTTCGTAACACTGATAAGAAATCTTAATTTTATTAGCTATCGGAGTAGAATATTGCTCGTTAGCTGTGGCATTAAGATTATTAAAAATTATTTGTTTACTTTTTTTTCCGTCAAAAATTATATCAGAGACAAAAGAATTATTAGAATTATAAATTTTAATATTTGATTTAAAATTATTTTCAATTAAAATGAATTTAGAAAGTAAAATAGGGTATGATTCTTCAATTATTTTATTACCGTTGAAGTTAAAATTTTTTTTAACGGTATACATAATTTCAACTATGTCTTCTTCATTTAAATTTGGTAGTTTGTAATTATTATAATTTTCGTCAGAATCATCACTGTTAATCATTTTTTTCATATCGTCAAAACTATAGCTAATGATGGTGTCTTGATTAATAATTTTTGCCCTGACATCAACAATTTCAGAGACATTAATCTTGGATATAATAATTTCGTTGTCCAACGGGTTGTTTATTTTATTAATTTTCGTTTTAGTGTGACGTGTTTCATAAACATAAACTTCCTCCGTAAATTTGGATTTAAAATACTCTACATAGTGATTGTTAAAGATTCCGTATAAGTCATTATCAGATGGAAATGAAATTGTTTTATTACTGTCCCAATCAATATTTAAATAGCTCTGGGAATATGTATTAAAATAAGATACAACCAATAAAATTTTTAATACTAAAAACTTTTTTTTCATATCGATAATAATTTTTCTTTATTGATAATGTTTAAATTTACTAAGCTTATAAATATACTTTAATAATAGATTATGAAAAAAATTATTATTTTATTTTTTCTCTCAACATTTTCCTTGAATTCCCAAATTTTAAGCGAAAAAAACCGTGCAGTAAAAATCAATGAAATTCTAAAAAACAGGTTTGAAAATGTACTGCCTGAATTAATGGATAAAACTGGTATTGATATGTGGATTTTAATCTCAAGAGAGTATAATGAAGATCCAGTGTTAAAAACAATGCTTCCAGCAGAATGGCTAAATGCAAGAAGAAGAACTATATTGGTTTTCTACAGGGATAAAGAAAATAATTCTTTCGATAAACTTGCAGTTGCTAGGTATAATTTTGGAGAAAATATAATTTCTGCGTGGGACAAAGAAAAACAACCAGACCAGTGGAAAAGATTAAATGAAATTATTGATCAAAGAAATCCAAAAAAAATAGGATTAAATTATTCTAAGCATTTCAATATTGCTGACGGATTAGATAAAACTGATTTTGAAGAATTTATTCAAAATATTTCTGAAAAGAATAAAGCAAAAATTGTTTCTGCACAAAAGCTTGCAACAGCATGGATAGAAACAAGAACCGACGCTGAAATGGAAATTTATAAGCAAATTGTTACAATTACTAAACAAATCATAAACGAAGCATTTTCTCTTGATGTAATTCAAATAGGTAAAACAACTACAACTGATTTAGAATGGGGGATGCGTCAAAAGGTTACTGACTTAGGTTTAAATACCTGGTTTCATCCATCAGTTGATATACAGAGAAAAAGTGAAATCAGTGGTGATCACTTAAGATCATTTTCAAATAGGCCTGCTGAAAATATCATTATGAAAGGTGATTTATTGCATTGTGACTTTGGTATTACATATCTTAGACTTAATTCTGATTGTCAGCAAATGGCTTATGTATTAAAAGATGATGAGAAAGATATTCCGATTTTCCTTAGAAAAGCATTTTCAGACGCTAATATTCTTCAAGATATACTAACTTCTAATTTTATTCAGGGAAATTCAGGAAACGAAATTCTAATAAATTCATTATCGGAAGCAGAAAGTAGAGGTCTCCGACCTTCAATATATTCACATCCACTTGGTTCATATGGTCACTCTTCAGGACCTACAATTGGAATGTGGGATTCTCAGGGTGGCGTAGTTGGAACGGGTGACTACCCACTAAATTATAATACGGTTTATGCAATCGAATTAAATAACACTTCGTTTGTTAAAGAGTGGAATAGAGACATAAGAATTATGCTAGAAGAAGCAGGTTTTTTTGATGAAAATGGTCATTCCTATGTTAGCGGCAGACAAACTGGAATTAAAATTATAAATCCCAAACAGTAAATAGCTAAATTATTTTTAAATTGCAGCACTTTTATTAAGATGAAAAATATATTTCTATTCGTTATACTTGTTTTTAGTTCAGATATGATAGCTCAACAAGTTTATGGGATTCAAAGAGGACAAAGAGGATATATACCACCTCCAAAATATGAAGCATCTGTATATGTTACAACGATAAATGCCTATGAGGAGTTAGAAAAGGTTCTTCCAAAATCTGTTGAAACATTTAATCTTGATGACTTCGAAAGGGAAATTTTTAAAGGCTTATTACTTGAAAAATACGATAATTACAACAGAATTGTTGAAAACACAGACTCATCTAAGCAAGCTAGACAAGAAGCATTAAAACAGCTAGAAATAGATTTTGTAAAGGGATTGGCTGTAATCCTTACACCAGATGAAATTTCGATGTTCGTTGATATGGATTTTTCAGGAAAGGAAGAGAAGAGAAAGAAGAAAAAAAAGAGAAAAAACAAAAAAAATGATGAATAAAAATACTGTATTGGGTTGGGCTACTTTTATAATGATTTTCTTTGGAGTCGTTTTAATAGCCCTGGGTGTATTTAAATATAATGAAATTGCTGGTTGGGGTTTTGTTTCTGTTGGTTTAGGGTTCTTTGCAATAGCGTGGGTATTTAACGCTCTAAAAGGAAGAGTCTAGTTTAATTTCTTTATCATTTTAATATTTGCTCTTGAGTAGGGAGATTTTATTTCCATTTTAATTTCTTCAAATCCAAATAATTTATATAGATGAATAGCATTTCTTAATTTCTTATTTGAATAAAGAATGATAGATTCATAACCATTATAATTTGAAAATTCAACGCATTTATTTAACAACTTTTTTCCGATACCTTTATTTCTATATTTAGGTTTTACCGCCATTTTGGTTAGTTCATATATAAGTTCATTTTCAGTAGGCATTAGAGCAACAGTAGCAATTATTTTATCTTCTAAAATTGCAAAGAAGATTTTACCACCTTTATCAATAATATATTTTTTAGCATTTGATAATATTTTATGGTCATATTCCTCAACTTCAAAAAAGTTATTTAACCATTCAATATTCAAATCATAGAAGTGTTTTTCATACTCATTTTTAAAATTTATAATATTTACTTCCATGTCCTTTATTATTACTTAATATTAATATCTTTAAGAAATATTACAAAATTATAATGAAAAAATTAGTTGAATGTGTTCCAAATATTTCTGAAGGAAATAACCAGTCAATAATAAAAAAAATAGTTGAAGTAGTTGAAAAATATCCTGGCATTAAATTATTAAATGTTGATCCCGGAAAAGCTACAAATAGAACTGTTATCACGTTTGTAGGTGAGGCTGAAATTATTGTTGATGCAGCATTCAAACTGATTTCAAAAGCAAAGGAATTAATTGATATGACTATTCATCAAGGTGAGCATCCGAGAATGGGAGCTGTAGATGTTTGTCCATTAATTCCCATCTCTGGAATTTCAATGGATGAAACGGTTGAATTAGCACGTAGACTTTCGGAAAGGGTTGGCAATGAACTATCAATACCGGTATATTGTTATGAATATGCCGCAACAGAAGAAAAAAGGAAGAATTTAGCTAATTGTAGAGCAGGGGAATATGAGGGTCTTGAAAACAAATTTAATGATGATAAATCGAAACCGGATTTTGGGCCTGCTGAATTTAACGATGAGGTTAAAAAATCGGGTGCAACAGCAATCAGTGCTAGGGATTTTTTAGTGGCCTATAATGTTAATTTAAATACTACATCAACAAGAAGAGCAAATTCAGTTGCTTTTGATTTACGTGAAGCCGGTCGAATTAAAAGAGAAGGAGGTAAGCTGACCGGAAAAATAATAAAGGATAACGAAGGTAATCCTAAGAGAATACCTGGATTTTTTAAGAATTTAAAGGGTATGGGGTGGTTTATTAAAGAATACGGAATTGCTCAAATTTCATATAATATTACAAATATAAACACCACTCCTTTGCATGAAGTTTTTGATAAAACATGTCAAAGAGCCCAAATTAGAGGTATGAGGGTCACTGGCTCCGAGTTAATCGGATTGGTTCCAAAAAAAGTATTGATTGAGGCTGGAAAATATTATTTAACCAAGCAAAAAAGATCAAATGCAATTCCAGAAAGTGAAATTATTCATATTGCTGTTAAATCCCTGGGATTAGATGAATTAGGAAATTTTGATCCAAAGACGAGGATTATTGAATATATGATTGATGAAAAAAACAGAAATTTATCAAATAAATCATTAGTTGATTTTGCCGATATTACCTCAAGTGAATCACCTGCTCCAGGAGGTGGATCAATTTCTGCATATTGTGGTGCTCTTGGTGCTTCATTGGCAGTAATGGTTTCAAATTTGTCTGCTCATAAAAGAGGTTGGGATGATAAATGGGAATATTTTTCGAAAATTGGTGAAAAGGGAATGTTAATTCAGAACAAACTTATAGATTTAGTTGACGAGGACACAGATGCATTCAATTCCATAATGCAAGCTTATTCAATGCCGAAAAATTCTGATGAAGAGAAAAAGGTTAGAGACCTTAATATTCAAGCCGCAACAAAAAATGCTATCGAAATACCCTTTGAAATTATGAAGGTTTGTTTTGATTCGCTTGAGATTATAAACAAAATGGCAATCAAAGGAAATCCTAATTCAATAACTGATGTTGGTGTTGCTATGCATTGTGTAAAGGCTGCTATAAATGGTGCTTTTTTAAATGTGAAAATCAATTGTAATGAATTAAATGATAAGTCCTTTGTAAGAAATATAATTAAAAGCGGAAATAATATAATTAGTAATACGAACTCAGAAGAGAAAAAGATTTTAGCAATAGTTCATAANGTTTTATCTAAATAATTTCTTCACCATTAATTAGTATTTTATCAACTAAATTATCCCCATAAAAATAGGGAAGATCATTAATTGATTCAATTTCACTTGTAATAATAACATTGGCAATTTTCCCTTTTGTGATTGAACCTGTTTTATGTGATAACCCCATGGCATAAGCTCCGTTTATTGTTGCAGCATTGATTGCTTGTTCAGTGGTTAACTTTAACTTGTTACACGCCAAAGATAAAATAAAATTCATATTTCCAGATGGAGATGATCCAGGATTATAATCACTTGCGATTGCAAATGGGATTTCATTTGATAATAATGTTTTTGCATCTGCATATTCTATTCCCAAGAAAAAAGAACAGCCTGGCAGCAGTACCGGAATTGTTTTACTTTGCTTGAGTATATTAATGTCACTTTTATTAATTACTTCAAGATGATCAACAGACAATGCGCCACAATCAACAGCGACTTTAACACCTCCAATTGAATTAAACTGATTTACATGAATTTTAGAGGCAATTCCTAACTCTGATGCCTTATTACAAAGAATTTTTGTGTCATCAGCAGAAAAGTAGTTCTTTTCACAAAAAATATCTACAAAATCAATTAATTCATCTTTGGCAAAATCAGGCAGCATTTCCTCTAAAACTAATCTGAAATATTCTTCTTTTTTGTAATTTTTTGGAATTGCATGTGCTCCTAGAAATGTCGATTTTATTTGAATAGGTAAAGATTCCTTTAATCTTTTAATGACTTTGAGCATTTTTAATTCTCCATCATAGCTTAAACCGTATCCGGTTTTAATTTCTAATGAACCCGTTCCATATTTGATTAATTTTTCAATTCTATTCTTTGACTCAAAAAATAATTCATCCTCAGAAATGGAGTTTATTTGTCTTGAAGACTTTAAAATACCTCCACCGTTATTAGCAATTTCCTGATAAGAAACTCCTTTTATTCTTTGTACATATTCATCAGATCTATTTCCAGTGTAAACAGAATGAGTGTGTGAGTCACACCAACATGGTAAAACAATCTTATTTTTCGCATCAATGGTTTCAATATTGTCAATTTTTGAAATTTCAGACATTTTACCAAACTCAGATATTTTTCCGTTTTCAATTAATAAATATGCATTATTAATTGAAGGTAAGGTGTCCATTTCTTTGGCAGATATAAAGGAAATATTTCTATCTCTTATCTGAATAAGTTCTTTAATGTTGATAATTAGTTTAAACATGATTAAACAAGTGTTAAATCATTTTTTTTGGATCTACTAACTTATCATATTCTTCAGCCGTTAAATATCCAGATTTTATCGCTTCTTCCCTTAAGGTAGTGTCATTATTATAAGCATTATTTGCTATTTCAGCTGCTTTATAATATCCAATTTTAGGATTTAACGCTGTAACCAGCATCAAAGAGTTGTCCAATTTAATTTTAATCGATTTTAGATTAGGTTTAATACCTTCAACACAATTTGAATTAAAGCTATTGACCGCATCTGCAATTAAAATTGCTGAGTTAATAAAATTATATATAATTACTGGCTTAAAAACATTAAGTTGAAAATGACCCTGACTGGCAGAAAATGTAATAGTAGAATCATTTCCGATTACTTGACTACAAACCATTGACAATGCCTCGCATTGTGTTGGGTTTACTTTTCCTGGCATAATTGAACTACCTGGCTCATTGGCAGGTAATGTTATTTCACCAATACCACTTCTTGGACCAGAGGCTAGAAGTCTAATATCATTTGATATTTTATTTAATGAAACTGCAGCTTTTTTCAAAGCGTTATGACTTCCAACTATTGAATCATTAGATGACAGAGCTTCAAATTTATTTGATGCACTGACAAAAGGGTACTTCGTTTGTTTAGCGATTATTTCGGCAACTTTTTTTGCATAACCATCTGGTGTATTTAAACCTGTTCCAACTGCAGTACCTCCCAAAGCTATTTCTAAAATAAATTTTAATGAATCTTCAATACTCTTAATACCATTTTCTATTTGTTTTGAAAATGCAGAAAACTCTTGGCCTAGAGTTATTGGCGTTGCATCCATTAAGTGTGTTCTACCGATTTTTACTATATCTTTAAATTCATTTGTTTTTTTATTTAAAGAATTTAACAAGTTATTGAGTGCAGGAATAGTTTTTTTAGAAATTACCTCATAAGCTGCAATGTGCATAGCTGTTGGAAATGTATCATTTGAGGACTGTGATTTGTTTACATCATCGTTAGCTTTGACAAATTTTTCATCACTCAAATCTTTACCTGCAAGTTGTTGACATCTGTTAGAAATAACTTCGTTGATATTCATATTTGTTTGGGTTCCAGAACCTGTTTGCCATACAACTAGCGGAAACTGATTGTCGTGTTTACCCTGAACTATTTCATCGCAAGCCAGTACGATTAATTTCATTTTTTCATCAGAAAGAATTCCACATGAATTATTTGTTATTGCAGCTGCTTTTTTTAGAATAGCATATGAGTGAATAATTTCAATCGGCATTGAACCACTTGGACCTATTCTGAAATTATTTCTTGACCTTTCAGTTTGGGCACCCCAAAGCTTATCAGAGGGAACTTTTACTTCACCAATTGTATCCTTTTCGATTCTATATTCCATACTAACATTAATTATACTACAAATTTACACATAATATGTAACTATACATAAAATGTAATTTCAACGAGAAAAAAATATAAATGTTGAAAATTATTTTAATTTAAATTAATGATAAAAGATTCTATATGTTATATTTGCAACAACTGTTTGAAATATGTTTGAATTCGATCAATATTTAGGTTTCTTAGCTTTCTTAACTATTCTAACTATAGGTTTTTGGTTATTTTTTGTTCTCCTTCTTTTTGTAATACCTTACTGGGTTTTTGGAGCTCTAAAGGAAAGAATTGAAGAGTTTATAAAAGATAGAAAAAAGTAGTTCTTTAAGAACCAAATCCTCCGTCATCAAACCCTCCGTTTCTCATTTGTCTTCTGTTTTGATTTTTCTTTTGATTGAATCTGTATGTAAAGTTTAGAGTGGCAGATCTTTGACCCCATCTATATTCAAAATCATTGTAGAAATTTTCATTAAAAGTTTCATTTCTCCAACCTCTTTGGTCTAATAAGTCTCTTATATTAAAAGTTAATGTCGCATTATCATTGAAGAGCTCTTTACTGAACGCTAAGTCAATTGAAAAGTCACCATCACTCTTACTAACTGCAGTTTCATTGGGTCCTCTAACGTTCATTCTAGTTTGCCAGTCTACTTTCCCAGGCAGAGTTATTTTATTATTGAGTCTAAAACTCCAACTGATATTTTCATTATCATAAACTATATCATTGTAGGTGCCCTCAACTTTATTTTGGAATAGATTAAAATTTGAATTGATGTTCCATTTTCTCCCTTTCCTGTATGACAGGTTTAATTCAAAACCAAATCTTTCATTTGTAGATAAATTAATAGGAGTTCTGACCACAATAGGCACATCAACTCCGTTAATATTTGCATATTCACCTGTTTCTTCAATAATTGTATTTATAGAATTGGTTGATTTTTGAAAATAAGCTGATGTATTTATAGTTAACGATGACTTATATTTTTTTATATAACCTAAATCAAGATTGTTAGAGTATGTGGGATCGAGATAAGGGTTTCCTTGCCAAATAAGAATTGGACTTATTTTGGTTGGAAATGGATTAACAAACCTTGACCAAGGTCTTCGAATTCTTCTATTGTACCCAAATGTCAAAGTTTCATCATCATCAATTTCAAGCCCAAAATTAAAAGTAGGAAATAAACCAGTGTCATCGATTTTTGTAAAATCCTGAATTGTAAGTTGATTAACATTTTTTAGGGTATTTTCAATTCTAAGTCCCAAAAGAAAAGAATATTTTTCTTCAACTTTAATTCCGTATTGTGTGTATAAAGCACTAATTTGTTCATTGTATTGAAATAAATTACTTTGATTTAGGTCTTCAACAAAAACATTATTAATATTATCAAACACTTTATAATCCGTAATATCGTCTTCACTTTCAAACCTTATTCCAGCCTCAAATTGTCGATTTTCACCAATAGGTAAAATAAAATCTGAGCGAATCAAATATGATTCAGATTGTATGTTTTCGACTACACTTTCATTTATTATACTATTTTCTTCAATAATTGAATTTTCCCATTCATTTGAATTTTCATATTGCAAATCAACAGTAATTAATTGACCATCTTCGTCTAATTTCTTTTCAAAGTTTAAGTTGTATTCACGGTTGTTGTCAACATCATCCTCCATATCATTTTGAATAATAGTATTCAAGATGTTGGAATTAGCATCTAATTCTCTTATTGTGTTAGACTCGATATTATCAGAGGAGTAATCATTATAAAAAAATGAGCCTAGAAGTGATGTATTATCGTCAATATACCACTCGAATCCATTATTAATAAAATAGCCGTTAGAAACTCTTTCTCTTTCTCTGTCCTCACTAAAGAAGGTACTAGGTTCAGAACCGTTAAAGTACTCTGTTACACCACTGGAGCTGCCTGGCCTTAATTTATCATATACACTTGAGGAGTTAAAGAAATTTATTTTCCCATTTCTGTAATTAATGTTTGTAGAAATTGAGTTTGACTTAGGATTTCCTGTGTTAGCACTTATTGAGCCATTTAATCCAAGCTTTTTGCTTTTTCGTAGGATGATATTTATTATTCCACCACTTCCTTCTGCCTCATATCTAGCCGAGGGTGAAGTAATTACTTCAACTTTTTCAATTGCGTCAGCGGGCAATTCTTTAATAAATGATGAATTTATGCCAACTAATCTGGAAGGTTTTCCGTTTATCAGAATTCTTGCTGCATCGTTTCCTCTTAAAAGAATATTTCCATCAATATCAGTAGAAACAGATGGTATATTATCAAGAACATCTGTACCGGTACCACCACGTACCGTTAGGTCTTTACCTACGGTATATATTTTTTTATCTAACCTTATCTCAACAGATGTCTCTTCAGCGATTATCTCTATTTCACCTAATGATTCATAATCAAGTTCAAGTTTAATTTTGCCCAAATCTAAATCTTTATTTAAATCTACGCTATTAATGTTATAGTTTTTAAATGATATGAACTCTATTAAAATATTGTATTTCCCAGCCTGAGCCGGTATAGAAAACTTACCAGAGTTATCGGAAATACCACCAGTTATCACACTGTTATCATCGGGGTTAAGTAAGGTTATCGTTGCGTATTCTAGAAGTTCTTCATTGTCAAGACTTGAAATAATACCAGAGATGATAAATTCTTTTGCTTGATTATAATTGTATGATTGAGAAAAACTGAGGTTGGTTAAGATTATAAAAAATAAAATATTATATAACTTTTTCATAGTTTGTTTTGTACTGCAAACTAATCAAATGGCATGCCATCGGGGTCTTAAATAAAAGTTAATTTAAAGTTAAAAATCATAATAACTTATCAATGTTCTCCTTAGGTCTTCCGATAACTGCTTTATTTTTATACACAATAATAGGTCTTTCTATTAATTTGGGTTCTTTGCAGAGAATACTTATTATTTCTTCTTCTTTTAATTCTTTTCCTTTAAAATTATCTTTCCAAATTTTTTCATTTTTTCTTACAAGTTCTAATGCAGACATATTAAGCTTCTTGAGAATTGATTTTATATCATTTTCAGAAACACCTTCTTTAAGGTAATCAAAAATTTCAAAATTAAGTTTTTTATCAGTTAAATACTGAACTCCCTCCCTTGATTTTCTGCATCTAGGATTATGATATATTTTCATTTTTATTTTGATTAGAATTAAACATTAGAAATGATTTTAAAAAATCTTCTAGGTTTCCATCTAAAACTGATTCAACATTTCCTGTCTCTGTTCCTGTTCTCAAATCTTTAATCAATTTATATGGGTGAAGAACGTAGTTTCTTATTTGACTTCCCCATTCAATTTTCTTTTTTTTGGATTCAATTTCAGATCTCTTTTCATTTTTTTTATTTATTTCAATTTCATAAAGCTGAGATTTTAGCATTTGCATTGCTCTTATTTTATTATCTAGTTGAGATCTGGTTTCAGAACAGGTTATTTGTATTCCAGTAGGTTTGTGTGTAATCTGTACTTTCGTTTCGATTTTATTAACACTTTGTCCACCCGCACCACTGGAACGAGATGTGTTAATCTCTATATCGGACTGATTAATTTCTATATTAATAGTATCATCAACCAAAGGATATACATATACTGACGCAAAACTTGTGTGTCTTTTTGCATTGGAATCAAACGGTGAAATTCTAACCAATCTATGTACTCCATTTTCACCCTTTAACCATCCAAATGCATAATCCCCCTCAAATTTTAATGTTGCAGTTTTAATACCTGCTGATTCGCCATCTTGTTCATTTAATTTGGAAACTTTAAAATCATTTTTTTCACCATACATTCCGTACATTCTCATTAGCATTTGTGCCCAATCACAGCTTTCAGTACCGCCAGCACCTGCAGTTATTTGTAAAACAGCATCCATGTTATCTGATTCTTCAGATAACATAGTTTTAAATTCGAGCTCATTTAAAATTTTTTCTGTAGAATTAAATTGTTTGGATAATTCTTCATCACTACATTCATTATTCTTATTAAATTCCAATAGAATTTCCAAATCTGAAATATTTTCATCCAGTTTTTCAATATTTTCAATCCAGCTTTTTAAAAATTTAACTTTTTTGAGAACGATTTGGGCATGTGAAGAGTCATCCCAAAAGCTACTTTGTAAAGTTTTATTTTCTTCTTCTTTTAAGGCAATTTTTTTTCTATCAAAGTCAAAGATACCCCCTTAACGCATCCAGGCGATTTCTAAATGAGAGTATATTTTCTTGATTAATCATGACTCAAAATTAACACTAATTAAACAAGTTGAGAATATTTTTTCATTAAAAATTTTTATTGTGTAGATTTAGTAAAAAATTATATGTAATGCTTAGTAATAGATTTATCCTGATATTATTTCTGTTTATTGTAAATCTCTCTTTCTCTAAAGAAGATAAATTAAAGGAATTTAATGGTTTTTTTAACTTTTTCTATGATGAATCGAAGGATAAGATTTTTCTAAAAGTTGATAAACTTGATTATGAGTTTTTGTATGTGGGATCCTTAGCATCCGGAGTTGGTTCAAACGATATAGGACTTGATAGAGGGCAATTAGGCTCTGAAAAGCTTGTCAAGTTTATTAAAAAGGGAAATAAAATATTACTTGTTGAGCCTAATCTATATTACAGAGCAGAAACAGAAAATAAAAGCGAAAAAAAGAGTGTTGAACAGGCTTTTGCTAAAAGTGTGATATTTGGGTTTGAAATAATTGAATCAAAAGAACAATATCATTTAGTAGATTTCACTCCTTTTTTGATGTTTGACAGGCATGGAGTTGCTAGAAGACTTCGAGATTCAAAACAAGGCACGTATAAAATTGATAAATCTAAGAGTGCAGTTGAGCTAAACAATACAAAAGCATTTCCAGAAAATGTTGAATTTGAAGCACTTTTAACATTTAGCGGTGAAGCAAAAGGAAATTTAATAAGAAGTGTAAGTCCAGATCCAAATAACGTGACAGTTATTCAACATCATTCGTTTATTAAATTACCTGATAGTAAATATAAGCCTAGAAAATTTGATCCGAGAAGTGGAGCCATTTCTATATCCTATATGGACTATTCAACTCCAATTGATGAGCCAATTACTAAGAAATATATAATTAGGCATAGATTAGAAAAGAAAAATCCAGAATTGGAAATTTCTGAAGCTGTAGAACCGATCATATATTACCTTGACCCAGGCACACCAGAACCTGTCAAAAGTGCACTTCTGGATGGAGGAAAATGGTGGAATCAAGCATATGAGTCTATAGGATTTAAAGATGCTTTTCAAGTCAAAATGCTTCCTGAGGATGCGGATCCCTTAGATTGTAGATATAATGTTATCCAATGGGTACATAGATCAACTAGAGGTTGGAGTTATGGTGCTAGTGTAGTTGACCCAAGAACGGGTGAAATAATTAAAGGTCATGTAAGTTTAGGAAGTCTTAGAATAAGACAAGACTATATGATTGCACAAGCATTAACCAAAGATCCTTTTAGTACTGATAATCAGAAAAATAAGATTTTAGAGTTAGCAATTGCCAGGATACGTCAGCTAAGTGCCCATGAGATAGGTCATACAATTGGATTTGCACATAATTTTGCTGCAAGTTCCAATAAAAGAGCCTCTGTTATGGATTATCCCCATCCCTTAGTAAACGTTGTAAACGGTGAAATTGTTTTTGATGATGCTTATGATACTGGAATTGGGGAATGGGACAAAGTAACTGTTGCTTACAGTTACAGTGATTTCAGATCGGATCAAAATGAAGAATTTGAGTTAAACCAAATATTAGAAAATTCTACAAAACAAGGCTTAAGATTCATAAGTGATTACGATGCCCGATCCGTAGATGGATCTCACGCATATGCTCATCTCTGGGATAATGGGGGTACAGCTTACTCTGGTTTGGATGATGTGATTGACATAAGAGAAATAGCAATTGATAATTTCTCTGAAAATAATGTTCCTTTTGGAACTCCAAACTCAGTTCTTGAAGATGTATTCGTTCCATTATACTTTTTTCACAGATATCAAACCGAAGCCACTGTTAAGATAATTGGAGGTATGGATTACAATTATTCACTTGTTGGGGACAATCAAAGCCAATTCTATTACCTAGATAAAAATACTCAAATACAAGCATTAAATTCATTAATGAGAACTCTTTCACCTAATTTTTTAGCAATTCCAAAAGAAAAGTTAAATCTATTTCCCCCAAGAGCATTTGGATATCCAAGAACAAGAGAGTCTTTTAAATCAAATTTAGGAGTAGCTTTTGACCCCTTTTCAATTAGTGAAACATCTGCTGATATGACTTTAGGCTTAATATTAAGGCCGAAACGACTTAATAGATTAATATTACAACATTCCTTAGATAATAATAATCTTAGTTTAAATGATTTATATGATTATATATTCAAAAGAACAATTCTTTTAAAAACAAATGATATCTCATCAATTAATGATTCTTATCATGAAGAAGTGCAGCATATTGTTAATGTGAGCTTATTAAAAAATATTTTCAAGGTTATTAATGATTCAAGTACTTTTTCACAGGTTCAAAATATTAGTAATGATTACTTGTCAAAAATTATAATTGAGCTATATTCCAAAAAAAGAAAGGATTACAAACTTTCAAAATATTCAACTCATTATGTTAAAATGATTAATGATTTTTATGAGGACCCAGAAGAATATAAAATAAAAAATTCTTTAAAGATTCCTGATGGATCACCAATCGGAACAGATAATTGTAGTTATAATCCTCTAAGATGATAGATTTAAGAAGCGATACCATAACCAAGCCTTGTGATAAGATGCTTAAGGCTATGATTAATGCAAATGTTGGGGATGATGTTTACGGCGAGGATCCAACAGTTTTAGAATTGGAGCAAACAATTGCTAAATACTTTGGGATGGAAAAAGCAATGTTCTTTCCATCAGGTACTATGGCAAACCAAACTGCAATAAAACTTCATACAAATCCTGGAGATCAGGTTATAACCCACAAATATTCCCATGTGTATAATTATGAAGGTGGCGGGGCATCATTTAACAGTGGTGTTTCATTTAAACTTCTTGACGGAGAAAAAGGTTTTTTTGATTCAAATCAAATAATACAAGCAATTAACCCCAAGAATTTTTATCATTCTCCAATGACAAAGCTTGTATCCCTTGAAAACACCACTAACAAAGGGGGTGGATATTGTTGGGATATTAGTGAATTTGAAAAAATACAAAAGGTTTGTACGGAAAATGAACTTGGTTTGCATATGGATGGAGCTAGAATATGGAATTCAATTATTGCTATGAATAATGATCCGAAAATATATGGTAATTTTTTTGACACCATTTCTGTTTGTTTGAGTAAAGGGCTTGGTTGCCCGATTGGATCAGTTTTGGTAGGCAAGTGGAAAGTGATGGAAAAAGCAATAAGAATTAGAAAAATTCTTGGTGGTGGTATGCGTCAGGTCGGGTACTTGGCAGCTGCTGGATTATATGCTTTACAAAACAACATTAATAGACTTTCCGATGACCATAGAAGAGCAAAAGAAATCGCAAAAAAGTTTTCTTCAAAAGATATTGTTAATAAGATTAATAGCGTAGAAACAAATATTATAATTATTGAATTAAATAAATCAGTTAATAAGCAACAAATCATAAACCACTTTACCAATCATAATGTGATTTTCGATTGGTATTCAATGGGTGTTCAAAAAATCAGAATTGTTACGCATTTAGACTACACAGAAAAAGATCATGAAGCTCTAATGAAAATTGTCGATAAATTATAAATACATAATTTAATATTAAGCTTAAAAACTCTTATTTTTGTATTGCTCTTAATCTATTGTTTTTTCAATTTAAATGAAAAAAAATAAAAATGTTGTTAATAATTTATTGGAGCTTGTGGGAAATACTCCCATGGTTAAAATAAATAAACTAACCAAAGATTTTGCAGGTACTTTCCTTGCAAAGCTTGAATCAGCTAACCCTGGGCATTCTTCAAAAGANAGAATTGCTTTACATATTGTCGAGTCTGCTGAAANAAAAGGTATTTTAAAGCCTGGTGATACAATTATTGAGACAACCTCAGGGAATACTGGATTCAGTCTGGCAATGGTCTCTTTAATCAAAGGATACAAATGTATTTTAGCTGTTTCCTCAAAGTCTTCAACTGATAAAATTGACATGCTTAGGGCAATGGGAGCAAAAGTTTACGTTTGTCCTGCAAATGTAGCTGCTGATGATCCAAGGTCTTACTATGAGGTTGCTAAAAGATTGCANAGTGAAATAAAGGGGTCTATCTATATTAATCAATATTTTAATGATTTAAATGCTGAAGCACATTATGAAACTACTGGTCCTGAAATATGGAGACAATCAAATGGAAAAATCACTCATTTAGTAGTTTGTAGTGGTACTGGTGGTACTATTTCAGGTACGGCTAGATTTTTAAAGGAGAAGAATCCAAAAATTAAAATTATCGGAGTTGATGCTTACGGTTCTGTTTTAAAAAAATATCATGAAACAGGTGAATTTGATGAAAATGAAATATATCCATACAGAATAGAAGGTTTAGGTAAAAATTTGATTCCATCTGTTACAGATTTTGAAATAATTGATAAATATGTAAAGGTTTCCGATGAGGATAGTGCTCATTCGGCCAGAGAAATTGTAAAAAATGAAGGTATTTTTGCTGGATATACTAGTGGCGCTGCTTTTCAAGCTGTAAAACAGCTTAGTCAAGAAAATGAATTTAAAGATTCAGATTTGGTTGTTGTAATATTTCCTGATCATGGCTCAAGATATTTAAGTAAAATCTACAGTGATAAGTGGATGGAAAATCAAGGTTTTTCTGATTCAAAACATGAAATTAATAATAACGATATACAATACATTAGAAAATAATGAGAGATTTATTCGATAGAATGCGTCAAGATAAAGGACCTTTGGGTAAATGGGCTGACATTGCTGAAGGATATTTTGCATTCCCTAAGTTAGAGGGTTCAATATCTAACAGAATGAAATTTAACGGAAAGGAAGTAATCACTTGGAGTGTAAATGATTATTTAGGCCTAGCAAATGACCCTGAAGTAAGAAAGGTTGATGCTGAGGCAGCTGCAAAATATGGTTCAGCTTATCCAATGGGTGCAAGATTGATGTCAGGACACACAGATTTACACGAAAAGCTTCAGACTGAATTAGCTGAATTTGTCAATAAAGAAGCTGCATATGTACTTAATTTTGGTTATCAAGGTATTTTATCGACTATTGACTCTTTAGTTAGTAAGAATGACGTCATAGTTTATGACATCGATTCTCATGCTTGCATAATTGATGGTGTTAGACTCCATCTTGGAAAAAGGTTCACGTACCAACATAATGACATGGCAAGTCTCGAGAAAAATTTGACAAGAGCTACAAAAATAGCCAATGAAACTAATGGTGGAATATTAGTAATCTCAGAAGGTGTTTTCGGAATGCGAGGTGAACAAGGTAATTTAAAGGAAATAGTTGAGCTAAAGAAAAAATTTAATTTCAGGCTATTGGTTGATGATGCTCATGGATTTGGAACCCTGGGTAAAACCGGTGCAGGGGCAGGAGAAGAACAAGGGGTTCAAGACGAAATTGATGTCTATTTTGCAACTTTTGCTAAGTCTCTAGCAAGCACTGGTGCTTTTATAGCATCTGACAAAGAAATTATTGATTTTTTAAAATATAATATGAGGTCTCAGGTTTTTGCAAAATCCTTACAAATGCAATTAGTTGAAGGTATCCTGAAAAGGTTAGACATGTTAAGATCTAGACCTGAGTTTAAACAAAAATTATGGGATAATGTTAATAAGCTTCAGTCTGGTCTAAAAGAAAGAGGTTTTGATATAGGTACAACCCAAAGTTGCGTTACCCCTGTGTATTTAAAAGGATCAGTTCCAGAAGCCATGGCACTAGTAAAGGATTTGAGAGAAAATTATAGAATTTTTTGTTCAATAGTTGTATATCCAGTAATACCAAAGGGACTAATCTTACTGAGATTAATTCCAACTGCTTCACATAACTTTNATGATATTGAGGAAACCCTAGAAGCATTTTCCTCAATTAGGGAAAGGTTANTAACTGGTGTTTATAAAAGATTGTCTGAAAACTTAGGTTAGTTTATTTCAAATCTGTAAGTAGAACGTGTTTTTATCAATTTTGGATTAAAATTCTTCCAGATTTTATCAATTGAAATATTGTCTGCAAGTTCAGGTGTTCTTCTGCAAATTTGTATCCCTTTGTTTTTTAAAGTTTGAATAAAAGCGTTAAATATAATTGCTGTTACACCTAATTTTTGATACTCCGGATCTATTCCAATTAAATAAAGTGTAACATTTTTATTAAATCTTTTGGCCCATAAAAGGTTTAAAAATCCAAATGGAAATAATTTTCCATTCATTTTCTGTAATGCTTTTGCAAATGAGGGCATTATTATTGCGAAAGCTACAATCTCCTTTTTTTCGTTTTCTACAAACTTTATATACTCTGGATTTATGAACTTAATGTATTTTTCTTTCATAAGTTCCTTTTGTTCTTCGTTTATTTTTACAAAAGAAGATAGCTTTTCATAAGATTTATTAAAAAGATCAAACATTTCATTTGTTCTTTTCATGACTTCGGAAGTTGAATTGAAGTTTACCTCGCTTAACTTATTTCTGGTTTTTACAATTCTACTCATTTTTTCGTAATATCCTATATCTATATCGTCAAACATAAATGTTTTTTCATGAAAGTTTTTTTCTGGGGTCAATCCAAAGCTTTCATAATGATCTTTGTAATAGCTATGATTATATGATGTGATCATGGTACCAATAACATCAAATCCACTGGTTAAAACTCCAACTTTATCTAAGTTGCTAAAGCCCATAGGACCTTCCATGTATTTTAATTTATTCTTTTTTCCTGCTTCGATAACTTTTCGTAAAAGCAGTTCACTTACTTCAAGATCATCAATGAAGTCAAACCAACCAAATCTGATTTTACTAGTTTTTTGTTGCTTTACTTCAAACCAATTAATTATTACGGCAATTCTACCTGCAATTTCATTATCTTTTATCGCTATAAATAATTCTACTTCTGAGTTTTTAAGATACGGGTTTAAATCTTTATTAAAATTATTAATTTCTTGATCTATAATGGGTGGGACCCAATATTTTGATTCCTTGTACAATTTGAAAGGAAATTTTACAAAATCTATCAAATCTTTTTTCTCTAAAACTTTTTTTACATCAATCATTATTCCTTGTATAAATTAAGTCTGTAGCTCACCCCAAGGCTCATTTGAAATATTGTTGGTGTTTCTTTAAAGTTAAAAATCGTACCAAAATCTAGCTGAAGATTATCATTCAATAGATATGCTATTCCAAAACCCAATTTATTNTCAGCATAAAAATCACTTTTAATTCCATGTGTTTCTATAAATCCAATAAAATTTTCGTTAAATGCATGGGTTAATGATATAATATATTCAAAATCATTTTGATTAGAACCAATTCTTTCCATTATAAGATTTGTTGTAATAACAGACCTATATGTAAAGTTACTTTGGGTATAAATNGCAAATGATGGACTCAAGCCATNAACATCAGAACGAATAAATGGNTTGTTTTTTGAATCAATATTAAATCCTGCGTATACGGAAACNGCAGGAATTAGATTTTTCCATTTGAATTTTTTGTCAGCAAAATAACTNTAGACATTAGGTTTTTCAGAAATTCCCTTTTTAGGGTCATAAATTAAGTATTTAGCTCCTATTTTAAACTTTTTGAAATTTTTCCTATCAATNNNATTTACNGGTGNNTATCTNTTNTCAGCAAAANTATCGNNTTGATAAACNCCACTTATAATCATTTCAAGTTTATCNTANAGAAAACCATATCTAATTCTAAANTCTGATCCGTAACCTTTNACATCATAATTTAATAANTGATGTTTTTCATTAGTATAATAAAAACCATTTTCAAATTGAAGTANATTTTTACCTACTGCAAATGCACCTGAAGAATTCCCNGGCCTGTTCGAATTNATTATTTCNGTGAATTGTGAATATCCTAGATTTACCTTGAAAANAAAACTCAAAANAAAAAAAACTAACAGCCTATTCACATCAATNATATTAATTCAAAGATAAATCTAATAATTTAATAAGATATTAACTTTTTTTGAATTCTTATAGTTGTAAATTTGTCAAAAATTACAGAGATGAAATTTATTTTTTTTCTTATTCTATTTTATTTTGGCTTTAAACTNATATCTANACTTGTTTACATATTTTTACTAAGGAATATTACTAAAAATNAAGCTAACTATACTAAACANTCAAGTAAAAAAGAAGGAGATGTATCAATTGAAAAGATGCCTAAAAAAAATAAATCNAAGTCNGATAAACTNGGTGATTATGTTGATTATGAAGAAATCGACTAAAATTAATATTGCTAAACACATAACGGTAATTATTTTTTTTATAATCACCNCTGTNTTATTTTTTTCNCCTGTACTTAAAGGAAAAAAAATTCTTCAGAATGACATTGTCCAATATTCAGGAATGTCAAAAGAACTTAAAGATTANAGNTNAAANTACGAAAAAGANACATATTGGGTAAATAATGCTTTTTCNGGGATGCCNACTTNTCAGNTAGGTGCTAAATNCCCTCATAATTACATAAAAAAATTAGATTTGCTAATAAGGTTTTTNCCAAGNCCTGCTGATTACCTTTTTCTGTATTTTATTGGTTTTTACTTTTTAATGNTAAGCCTTAAAATAGAGTACAGGCTTGCTGTTCTTGGCGCTTTGTCATTTGGTTTTTCAACATATTTAATCATTATAATTGGTGCAGGACACAATGCAAAAGCTCATGCAATATCTTACATGCCATTTGTTTTGGGGTCAATCATATATGTNGTTAGAAAAAAATANATAATTGGTTTTATCCTTACTGCAATATTCTTAGNACTTCAATTAACTGCAAATCATTTTCAAATGACATATTANTTGATGTTTATAGTTATTGTTATGGCTATATGGTTTGTNNTTAANTGTNTAAAAGANAATGATAGAGTTCATCTNATTAAAACGATNGTTGTTTTGTTTACATCCTTAGTTTTTTCTCTGCTAATGAATTCTTCAAATATTTTGACTACCATGGAATATTCTAAAGANTCCACNAGAGGTAATTCATCTTCCCTNANCATNAACTCAGACGGTAGCCCNAAAGAGAATTTTTCCAAAGGGCTTGACANAGAATATATAACACAATGGAGTTATGGGGTNTTTGAAAGTTTAAACCTATTTATCCCGAAAATAGTGGGTGGTGGTTCCTCCGAGAAATTGGATANTAATTCATCCTTTTATCAGNTATTGAGAAAAAGNGGATATAGCCCCTTAGAATCNAANCAAATTGTCAAAAATAGNCCTACNTATTGGGGTAATCAACCTTTTGTTGAAGCTCCAGCATATGTTGGAATAGCTNTATTTTTTTTATTTGTCTTTTCAGTTTTTTTGTATNGAGGAAATCANAGAAGTTGGNTATTNGCATCCATAATCCTATCACTCTTATTATCATTTGGAAAGAATTTTAGTTTTTTAACAGATTTATTTATAAACTACTTTCCTGTTTATGATAAGTTTAGAGCAGTTTCTTCCATTCAGGTAATTCTAGAATTGTGTATTCCTGTAATGGCAATTTTGGGTTTGTCAAGTCTTTTTAGTGACAAAATAATGACTAAATCCAAGATAAGAGCCTTAAATTTTACTGGAATGATATTTCTCCTAATTTTAATTGTNCTCTATCTAATCAAAGGATTTTTACCGTTTTCTGGTATTTCAGATCAATTTATAGATGAAACCATTGTTGAGGCGCTAATTGAAGATAGAAAAGAAATATATGTGAGTCAGCTTTTAAAATCTTTCATCTTTATCTCAATAATATACTCTCTTATTTTCTTGTTTATTAAAGAAAAACTAAAGAAAAATTATTTTATCGTTTCACTAGCTATAATTATTTCAATTGATTTGATTTTATTTTCAAAAAACTATGTTAATGATGAAAATTTTGTTGATGCCTTTAATGTTGAAAACCCATATAATCTAGATGAAGTTTATAAGTCTATTATTGATGATAAATCAGATTATAGAGTCCTTGATTTAACAGAAAACTCAACGAAACCCAATTATTTCTTTAATTCGATTAATGGTTATCATGCAGCCAAACTAGGCAGATATAATGATGTGATGGATTTTTATTTGAATAGAAATCACCTGAACACTCTCAGCATGCTCAATACTAAATACATAATTTTTGATCAAGAAGGTGAAAAACAAATTTTCAAAAACGAATTTTCATCTGGAAGTGCATGGTTTGTAAAAGAAAATATAAATGTTTCCGATGATGACCAAGAAATTAAAAGTCTAGATACTTTAAATTATAAAGAGATTTCAGTTTCACAGTCATTTGAATCAAAAAAATATTATAATAATGCTTCCAGTATAGTTACCTCAGAAAAAAAATCAGATTATATCAGATACGATGTTAGTACAGATGATACCGGTTTGATAATTTTTTCAGAAATATTTTATCCAAAAGGGTGGAAGTCATATATTAATGATGAAGAGGTAACTATAGAAAGATTTAATTATATTCTTAGGGGCTTAGAAGTACCGAAAGGTAAACACAGGATAGAATTTGTATTTGATCCAACAATAGTCAAATTAAGTTCAAATATTAGTTTATTTAGTACGCTTGGCTTTATGTTGTTAATCNTAGTTATGATTTTAAAAAGAAAAAATTGAAAAGGGTACTGATTATATCCTATTATTGGCCACCATCAGGGGGGCCAGGTGTTCAACGCTGGTTGAAATTTGTAAAATATCTTCCTGAATATAATATTGAGCCAATATTATTTGTTCCAAAAAATGCAAATTATCCTCTAATTGATAATTCTTTGGCAGATCAGGTTGATACAGGTCTAAAAGTCATAAGTCATCCTATTACTGAAATCTCTAAATTTTTACCAAAATTTGAATTTTTAAAATCAGCTAGAGCTGGAAATATTTCTATACCTGCTAATCAGTCATTTTTTCAAAAAGTATTTTTCTTTATTCGTGGTAATCTTTTTATTCCTGATATGAAAATATTTTGGAAAAATAGCTCGGTTAATTTTCTTTCAGATTATATTTCTAAAAATAACATTGATGCAATAATTACCACTGGACCACCTCACAGTGTACATTTAATTGGTTTAGAGTTGAAAAGAAAGCTTGATGTTAAATGGATTTCTGATTTTAGAGATCCTTGGGTTAATCTAAATTATTTAAATAGATTTCATCTTTTATCTTCTNCAAAAAAATCTCACAAAAGTCTNAGAAATAANGTTTTAATTAATTCNGATGCAGTGATNGTAACATCTGAAAAATTAAAAAATCTTTTTTTANATATAACTACCAATGTTTTTAAGATTACAAATGGATTTGATTACATCAATAAAGAANTTAATTTAGATAAAAAGTTTTCAATATCTCATGTTGGATCACTTTACCCGGAAAGAAATCCTAAATTTTTATGGGATGTATTAGAAGAANTATTTGATGGTTCTTTATTCTCTGATTTACAAATAAATTTTATAGGAAATACAAGTGAAAAAATAAAAAAGGAATTAAGTAAGAGAAAATTTAAAAAATCAATAAAGTTNTATGATTATGTAGATTATAATAAAGCTACAGAATTGATGTGCTCTAGTCAGGTTTTNCTAATGGTTGAAGTNAATGATGAGGAATCATCATANGCAATTCCTGGAAAACTATTTGACTATTTAAATTCTAAGCGTCCAATTATATCAATCGGCCCCGCCGATTCTGAAGTTGCCCAGATATTAAATAATACAACATCAGGGAAATTTTTCAATTACCATGAGGTACATTCTTTAAAATCACACATAAAGAAATTATATGATAGATTTAAAAATGGTTCAAATAATTCTAATACTAATCAAAGCATTGAAAAGTATAATAGAAAAAACTTGACAAGAGAATTGAGTGAAATAATAGGGTTAGTTACTAGAAAAAGCTAAGCCCTGTAATAAAGGAAAGATACAGGGCTTAAAACTAACTATTCAATAAATTAAACTAACCGATATGCTTAAAACAAACGGCGTGCCAAACTTTTAACTCAATGATTTTTTTAAACTTTCTGCTGTGATAGTACTTGATTTTAAAAGTTTATCAAGATTTCCCTGAAAAACTATTTCTCCACCATTATTTCCCCCCAAAGGACCTAAATCAATTACATGGTCTGAAGATTTTATAATTTCAAGATTATGTTCAATTATTATTACTGAATTACCGTTATCAATTAATTCATTAATTGATTTTAATAATTTTTTAATATCGTCAAAATGTAAACCTGTTGTTGGTTCATCAAATAAAAATAAACCACTCTTTGATTTATTTTTTGCGCTCAAGAAAAAAGCTAATTTNACTCTTTGTGCTTCACCNCCAGAAAGCGTGGAGGAACTTTGCCCAAGTTTGATATATCCTAGACCAACTTTTTGTAATACAACTAGCTTCTCAGCAATTTTATTTTCCCCTAAATCATTGAAAAAAATTATAGCATCGTCTACTGTAAGATTCAAAATATCTGAAATATTTTTATTATTAATCCTGATTTCCAAGATCTCATTTTTAAACCTATTACCGTTACAACTATCACATACTAAATTAACATCTGGCATAAATTGCATTTCGATTGTGATTGTTCCTTCGCCTTTGCAAGTTTCGCATCTGCCTCCGTCAACATTGAATGAAAAATGTTTTGGTTTGTAACCTCGAATTTTACTTTCTCTTTGTGAAGAAAAAAGTTTTCTTATATCATCATATGCCTTAATGTAAGTTACAGGATTTGATCTTGAAGATTTTCCTATTGCTTTTTGACTAATATATTCCACAAAACTAATCTGGCCTAAATCACCTGAAAGATTGTCAAATTCTCCCGGTTTNAGNGANTAATCATCCAAATGNTTTAAGATGGATGGGTAAAGAATTCTATTAATTAAAGTACTTTTTCCTGATCCGGAAACACCNGAAATAGTCACAAGTTTGTTTAACGGTATTTCAACATTGAAATTTTTTAGGTTATTTTCTCTACATCCAGAAATTTTAATTTTAAATTTTGNATCACNCCTACCTTTTGATTCNTTAAACTTGATTTTTCCATTTAAATATTTTGCAGTAAGGGAATCAGAATTGAGAATTTTTTTAAAACTACCTTCAGCTACAACCTGCCCTCCAAAAGTACCAGCTTTGGGTCCAATGTCAATTATATGATCAGCAGATTTAATAATTTCATCATCATGTTCAACAACCAATACAGTATTTCCTAAATTTTTTAATCTTTTTATAATTTTAATTAGCTGCTGTGTATCGTAAGAGTGTAGCCCAATGCTAGGTTCGTCAAGAACGTAAAGTGAACCAGTAAGATTACTTCCAATACATGTAGCTAAATTTATTCTCTGACTTTCACCNCCTGAAAGCGAACTTGATTTTCTATTTAGTGTTAGGTAACCTAAACCTAAGTCATTTAGACACTTGACTCTTGAAATTATTTCATTTGTAATCCTATCAGTTATTTTAACGGACTCAAAATATAGCTGTAATTCATTTAAAGGCATGTTAATTAAATCAAATATGTTTTTATTATTAATTTTTACATAACCAGCTTCTTTCTTTAATCTGTTTCCATTACATTCATTGCAGGTCGTTTTACCTCTATATCTTGATAATAAAACCCTGTTTTGTATTTTATACAGCTTAGCTTCTAGTTTTTGAAAAAAATTGTTAATACCAATNAGCTTAT
Source organism: Flavobacteriaceae bacterium (assembly GCA_002691265.1). Taxonomy (GTDB): domain Bacteria; phylum Bacteroidota; class Bacteroidia; order Flavobacteriales; family Flavobacteriaceae; genus MED-G13. Next base: position 42,231 of record NZHJ01000001.1, read on the forward strand.
CGTTACCATCCCAAAGNAATTTCTTTTGNTCATTTGTTAGTTCAAAATATGGTTTGTGGATAGGGAAGTTGTAATCAACAGAATTCTTGATGAAAAGGGATTTGTATTTCTTTAATTTTTTTCCTCTCCATGGAAAAATCGCATCGTCAAATAATGATAATGATGTATTTGGAATGACCAGTCTTTCATCAATACCAACTATATCTCCATAGCCTTCACATTTCGTACACGCCCCATATGGATTATTAAAACTAAAGAAATTAGTATCNGGTTTAGTGAATTTAATTCCATCAGCCTCTAAGATTGTGTTGTATTTTTTTATTTTCGATTTGGTAAGATTATTAACCAAGCATTTTCCTTTNCCTTCAAAAATAGCTGTTTCAAGGGAGTCAGCAACTCTGCTTAAAAATTCATCTGACTCTNCTCGNACAATTCTATCAATAACAAGAAATAANTTGTTGTATTTTGATATTNTATCAATCTTAACATCGTTTAGTTTAATTATTTCATTTTCATAAAAAATTCTGTTATAATTCTGATTNATAAGGGATTCAATTTTTTGTTCAATGTTACCTGAATTGATATCTTCTAATTTTGTTAATATGATTAATTTATCTCCTACAGATTGTTTTTTTATATCGTCAATTATTTCAGAAACTTTATTCTTTTTGACTTCTTTGCCTGAAATGGGCGAATATGTTTTTCCAAATCTGGAAAATAAAATTTTTATGTAGTCATATATCTCTGTTTTGGTTCCNACNGTTGACCTAGGATTTGAAGATGAAATTTTTTGCTCAAGTGCTATAGCAGGACTCAGNCCAGAAATTTTATCAACTTTTGGTTTTTCAATTCGTTCTAAAAATTGTCGTGCGTAACTTGAAAGACTTTCTACGTACCTTCTTTGACCTTCTGCGTAAATTGTATCAAAAGCTAGTGAAGATTTTCCACTTCCAGAAACACCTGTTATAACNACAAATTGCTTTTTNGGTATATCTACATNAATTCCCTTAAGNTTGTGCATTCTAGCACCTTTTAAGCTTAAATATTCAGTATTTTNTTTAGTAGAATTCATTTTTTTGAATAGATACAAATATAGTGCTAAACTTTACTAAATATGATTAGACTTATCACACTTTGAATATTATTAAATTAAAATGTATATTTGACTTATAAAATCACGCCTATAGAATAACATTACTCNNAAAATTTTAATAAAACTCAGTTTTATAAATAAGTAATGTTATGAAAAAANCAATAATTGCCGATTCTATTTTAGTATCAAAATATATTTCTGGAGATGAAAAATCCTTAGAAATCTTAATCAACCGTCACAAACAGAGGATATATAGTTTTATTTATTCTAAGGTGTACGACAGAGATTTAACTGAAGATATCTTTCAAGATACCTTTATTAAAGTTATNAGAACTTTAAAACTTGGAAATTATAATGAAGAGGGGAAATTTATCTCNTGGGTAATGCGTATNGCACATAATCTGNTTATTGATCATTTCAGGAAAAATTCAAGAATACCAAAATTTGAAAATTCTCAAGATTTTGATATTTTTTCGGTACTTAAGAATACAGATATAGATATAGAAAATAAAATGATAAAGGATCAAATATTGGGTGAGGTTAAGAAAATTATAGAGTTTTTACCTTATGATCAAAAAGAGGTCTTGATTTACAGGTATTATAATGATCTTAGTTTTAAAGAAATTTCTGAAAAAACAGGAGTTAGCATTAATACATCACTGGGAAGAATGAGATATGCCTTGATTAATTTGAGAAACATCATTAAAAAGAAAAATATAATTTTAACAACCTGACATAATATTCTAAATTTTTTTCCGTTTTCATAAAAAAATAATGAATGGAAAAAAATTACTTATTTCAAGAGGGGATAGCTCTTGAACCAAAAAGAAAAACTATCAATTTTATTTTAAATTTTTCAAAATCAATAAAAGTTCAAAAGACAAGTTTGGGTTCAGTGATTATTGACTTAAATTAATTTATTAAGAATAGATTTTCTACCTATTTTCTTCATGATAATATCATTATCAATATTCCATCCCCTGGCTGGAGAATACTTTCTTGCATAATAGATTATTTGTAAGTGAAGTTTATTCCATTTTTTCTCTGGAAAAAGTCTTTTAGCATCCTTTTCTGTTTGAACTACACTTGACCCATTACTCAATCCCCATCTATACATTAATCTGTGAATGTGTGTATCTACCGGAAATGCTGGAATACCAAAAGCTTGAGACATAACTACACTAGCTGTTTTGTGTCCCACTGCAGGTAGTTCTTCAAGATGATCAAATGTTTTTGGAACATAGCCGTTATGCTTTTCTATTATTATTTTGCTCAACCCATAGATTCCTTTACTTTTCATTGGTGAAAGTCCACAGGGTTTAATAATTTCTTTGATTTCCTCAACTGAAAGTTTAATCATATCATATGGGTTATCAGCTTTTTTAAATAAAATAGGGGTAATCTGATTGACCCTTTCATCTGTACATTGAGCTGACAAAAGAACAGCGATAAGTAATGTATAGGGGTCTTTGTGATTTAAAGGAACGGGAACCTTGGGGAATAAATTTTCTAATTCCTCAATTATATAATTTACTTTATTGACTTTGTTCAAATTATATTATTTTTGAACTCAAATATAATAATTATGAATGTTTTAAAAGTAGGTGATATTGCTCCAGATTTTAGTTGTAAGAATCAGTACGGTGAATTAATAAATTTATCAGATATGAAAGGAAAAAAAATTGTTGTTTTTTTCTATCCCAAAGCTAATACTCCAGGCTGTACCGCCGAAGCTTGTAATTTAAATGATAATTATAGTAGATTTAAATCCGATGGTTATGAAATTATTGGTGTTTCGGCAGATAATGAAAAACTCCAGAAAAATTTCAGTGATAAATTTAATTTTGGTTACAGTTTACTTTGTGATGAGGATAAAAAAATTATCAAGGACTATGGGGTATGGGGTACGAAAAAAATGTATGGTAAGGAATACATGGGCATAATTAGAAAAACCTTTGTTATTGATGAAAATGGAAAGATTTCTCAAATTATTGAAAAAGTAAAAACGAAAGAACATTCATCCCAAATATTAGGGTAACGATTATTTATTGTATCCGAAAAGATTAAATTTTTTGATTTTTGCAGCAACTTCCCTTGGTAGAAGCGTTTCCCATCCTTTAGAATTTTCCTTAATTTGGTTTAAAACTTCATGAGAATATATTTTTAGGGATTTCAGGTTGTAATTATTTAAATCAACCACCTTACCATTAAATTTTAAAAACTTATAAAGTTCTTTCATTCTTGGATGAACTTTCAAATTATCACTGTTTATAATTTCATCTTTCTCATTTAGCATGGGATATAGATAGATTCTCATATTTTTGAAAAATAATTTACCAAAAGCCTCTAATATTCCTCCACTGAGATGGGTGTAGTATTTTGGGTCGAATATTCTTACCAGATTATTAACCCCCATGGTTAATCCGATTTTCTTTTTAGTATACAATGAAAAATATTCAACTAATTTATAATATTCTTTAAAATTTGTAATCAAAACTGTTTCACCTAAAGATCCTAGGAGTCTTGCACGATCCATAAAGTCCTTTTCATCTATTCCCCCATCAGTAGTTAAATCCACCATTGTTATTTCAAATATAACTATGGTGTCTTTCTTATCTACATGTCTCTCGTTAACAAACATTTCCAATGAATTTTCATACATTTCTTCGTTTACTTTAGTAACGGGCCTGAATCTTCCACGAAGAGCTAAAATATTTTTTTTATAAAGAGCGGCAGCAGGTAATAAATTATTTCCGTCAGGTCCAAACATTACGGCGTCTGTCATCCCATTTTTAACCAATTCTAAGCTTAATATCCTATTGTCGACTTCTTTAAAAACGGGTCCCTCCAAATTCACGGTGTCGATTTCTATCTGGTCATTGTTAAGATGATCATANAGGTATTTTATGATTTTTTTAGGGGTTTTAAAATGATAAAATGCACTATATATTAGGTTTGTACCAAGAACTCCAAGAGTTTCTTGCTGTTGACTAGCTGTATTTTCTTTAAATCTGACGTGAAGAATTATCTCATTATATTTTTCTTTTGGATTTATCTGAAATCTGATACCAACCCATCCATGCCCATTGTATTTTTTCGCAAAATCAACAGTAGCGACTGTGTTTGCATAACAAAAGAACATTTTATTTGGTTGGTTTTTTCTTTGGATTCTCTTTTCGATTAAATTAGTTTCATGCTTAAGCATTTTTCTTAAACGATTCTCAGTCACATATCTTTGGTCATCTTCAATCCCATAAATATCATCGCTGAAGCTTTTGTCATATGCAGACATTGCTTTGGCAATTGTACCAGAGGCACCACCGACCCTAAAAAATTGTCTGACAGTTTCCTGTCCTGCACCAATTTCTGCAAATGTTCCGTAAATATTCTCGTTTAGATTAATTCGTAAAGCTTTCTGCTTTATTGTAGGAATGGCTTCTATGTGTGAATCACCATTTAGAGATACCTCATTCATAAGGTGTGTTTTTACATTAACAAATGTATTAAATAACTCTAAATAGATGAAAAAAAATAGTGTATTTTTGAATTTAGTAGATTATGAAAATTACTTTTTTAGGAACAGGTACATCACAAGGCATTCCAGTTATTGGAAGTAATCACCCAGTTTGTCATAGTGATGATAAAAAAGATACAAGATTAAGGACATCTGCACTTATTCAATGGGATAATAAAAATATAATAATTGATTGTGGTCCTGACTTCAGAGCTCAAATGCTAAATTCCAAATGTAATAGGGTAGATGCAATTTTTTTTACCCATGAACATAATGATCATGTTTCAGGGCTCGATGATATAAGACCTTTTTATTTTAAACAGGGTAGCATTCCTATATATGCAAGTGATAGAGTAGTAAGTGCATTAAACAAAAGATTTGAATATGTCTTTAAAAAAGATGGTAATATTCCTGGAACACCTAATGTAATAACAAACATTATTGAAGACAATTTTATATTTAATAGGCATGAAATTATTGTCTTAAATGCAAATCATGGAAATCTTCCTATTCATGGGTTTAGATTTAATAATCTTGCTTATTTTACTGATGTTAAAACCATTCCACAGCAAGAATTTTATAAATTAAGAGATTTAGATGTTTTGGTTATTAATGCCCTAAGGATTGAAGAACATTATTCACATCTAAATTTAAATGATGCTTTAGAAATAATTTCTAAAATAAAACCAAAAAGAGCATATTTAACTCATATTAGTCATAAGTTAGGGTTTCATGAGGATGTGCAAAAGGAATTGCCTGAGAATGTATTTTTAGCTTACGATGGCCTTCAGGTTGAATGTGATTAATTTTTATTTAACCAATGAGTCATTTGTTCAAAATTCTCTGCATTTATTCCGTGAGCAGAATCAAACTCCAGGTATTTGTGACTGATTTTATTTTTTGACAACCATTTATCAGATTCTCTTCCAATTTCAATTGGGATAACCTGATCATAAATACCATGGGAACAAAAAAAGTTGTGATCTGTGTAATCTTCCTTTTCATCATATTTTAATATTTCATATGGGATTTTACCACTTAAGCCGATTACTTTTTTGTATTTTTTAGGATAATTAATTGACAGGGTATATGAAATCATGCAACCTTGACTAAAACCTACTAGATAAATTTGATCGGAAATAAAATTATATTTTTCACACAAGTCTGTAGAAATAAATTCGTCTAATAGATTTACTGTTTTTAGGGCCTCTTCAGCATTCATCGTTAATCTCATATTATCATCATACTGTAATGACCACCAACAATATGAATTATAATCTAATTTTATAGGTGCCTGAATTGAGATTATTAAATAGTCTGAATCCATAAAATTAGAAAATGAAAATAAATCAGATTTATTACTCCCATACCCATGAAACATTAATATAACCTTGGTATTCTGATTGTAGGATGAAGGCTTTTTTATATCATATTCTAAGGAAAAACTATTCATTTAATGAAATTTTTCCACTTGAGATTATCCCGTATACAATTCCTTTCAATGAAGTATTTTTAAATATTGAATTTTTTGAAATTGATAAAATATCCTTTTCATCAAAAACATAATTTGTTAGGGGGTTAAATAAGGTTAAGTCAGCTTGTGCTCCGATTTTAATACTTGTGTTTTCAATATTAAAAATCTTTTTTCCTCTAGTTAATATGTTTACAACAGTTTTTAAAGGAAAAATTTTGTTGAGAGCACCAAAGAAGGACTCTAATCCGATTGTTCCAAAATCAGCATTATCAAATTCTAAATTCTTTAATTCTATATTCAAAGGATTGTGATCGCTTGTTACAATGTCAATAGTACCATCTTTAACCGCCGCTATTAATTCATCTATATCACTTTGAGTTCTTAGCGGAGGTAATACTTTATATTTAGTGTCAAAGTTGTTAAGAGAGCTATCGTCAAAAAATAAGTTGTGAATACAGGTGCTACACGAAATATTTAAACCTTTCTTCTTAGCTTCCCTGATAAGTTTTACTGAGTTTGATGTTGAAATATAAGGTATATGTAAATTCCCACCTGCATATTCAAGAATTTTTATATCACGCATTATCTGAATTTCTTCTGCTATATTTGGAATACCTTTTAGGCCAAGCATTGTACTGNTCTTACTTTCATTCATAACTCCATTATTAGATATCTCATCATTTAGCGGAAAAGAAAATATGGGTGTATTAATATCTCTAGTATACAAAAGAGCTAATTTCAATAAATTTGGATTTCCAATCGGTTGTTTATAATCACCAAAACCTATAGCACCTGAGTTTTTCATTTCAAAAAGTTCTGCTAATTCAAAAAGTTCTGATTTTTTGGTTAATGCTCCAATAGGGTGTATGCTTACGGATGAGTTTTTTGAAGCTGATTTTAGAAATTCTATCTCAGTGTTTTTCTCTGTTACTGGAAATGTATTAGGTTGTAAACCTATTGAGGTAAAACCGGATCTTGAAGCAACATATAGTGTATTTGAAATATTACCTCTTTCTTCATAGCCTGGCTCGCCAGTGCAAACACTATAATCAAACCACCCTGGAGAAATATGAAGGTTTGGTAAGTTAATTTCCTTAATATTTTTAGGATTTTTGATATTTTCAGAAATATCAGATATTATTCCGTTTTGGACTAATATATCAACCTTTTTGTTATGAAATTCACTTTTCTTATCAAGTATTATAGCTGACTTTATTAGTGAATTCATTTATAAAATTTCAACAAAAATAATAAAATAAAGGTATATGTTTTTAATATTTCGCAGGCATTCCGTTAGTGGAAGAGTTTTTTATAAAATCTCTTAAATCATCATTGGATTTTTTTAGATCTTCTGACCTTAAATACATCATATGGCCACTTCTATAGCCTTCAAAATAAAACCTGTCTTTCATTTTACCACTAGGGTCAACTTGCCACATGGTATATTTTGCTTGAAAATAATTAGTAGCGCCATCATAATATCCAGACTGAATAAAAACTTTAAGAAATGGGTTTTGAGCCATAGCCTTTCTTAAATTTTCTCTTGTATTATCATTTTCTCTATCCCAAGGATGCACAGGTCCAAAAACATTATATTTTATATCAGTTTCAAATTTTAATTCATTTTTAACGTAGTAGTTTATTGCTGGAGTAAATGAATGATTCCATGAATTCAACTCAATGTTGGTGTCAGGACTTGATCCAGCTACTCTTTTATCAATTCCTCTATATCTTGAATCTAAGCGACCTAACGTTAACCCATTTTTATCTCTAAGTAACTCTTTCCAAAAATAATTATTAGGAATATCAAGGTTATTATTCATCACAAAATCTTTACTTAATCCAGAGTAGAATGAATATTTGTCAGCTATTTTATTTTTTTCACTGTCTGAAATAAATCCTCCTTTAGCTATAGCTGGTATTAGTTCATTTATGGTAAAATCCTCAACCTCAGGTAAAATTTCATATAAATCTTTTGATTGTAGCTTTTCGTTTAAAGCTTTGTGATACCATGCAGTTGCAGTATAATAGGGTAGATGCAAAGATGAGTTTACTGCATCACCCTCTTCAAATAATTTATAATCTGCAGGAGAAACCATTATAACACCATTTAAATACATCCAATGTCTATTTTGGAGCTCGTAGGAAAGTCCCATAACCCTTGTGCCTCCATAACTCTCACCAATAATGTATTTAGGAGATTCCCATCTGTTTTTTCTGGTGATAAAAGTGTTAATCCAGCTAGCTAAATATTTTATATCAGCGTTTATTCCAAAAAAAGTTTCTCTTTTTGGATAATTTCCATCATCATCGGCAATCATTCTTGAATATCCAGTATTAACAGGGCAAACAAAAACTATATCAGCAGTGTCTAAAATTGAATAAGGATTGCTTTTCATACCGTACGGTTGTGTAGGATACCCTTCGTCATCAATTTTTAGAACCCTTGGTCCAGTGTATCCAATATGCATCCATAGAGATCCNGATCCAGGACCTCCGTTAAATGAAATTATTATCGGTCTGTGAGTACTTTTAGTTTTTGAATCTTTTGCTAATTCTCTTTTGTAATAAGTATAAAATAAGCTAGCAATTGGTTTACCGTCATTATTCCAAACGGGNTGAGTTCCAGTCTCAGCTGTATATTTTATTTTTNCCCCTTTAATTAAAGTTTCATGTGTAGTCTTGACGATAGTATCAATAGGGATTGATATCTCCTGAGAGAAGAATAAACCTGTATTAAGAAGCGTGATTAATATATATTTTTTCATTTTGTGGTATTAATTATAACTAATTTAAAAATTAAAAATCATTTTTTTCAAAGACCCCAATCCCAAAAAGAGCAAAATCATATTTTACTGGATCTTTTTTATCAAAAGATCTTAGAACTTTATCCAATTCAACAACAGCTTTGTGGTCATTCTGATTTCTTTTTATTAATCCAAGTTTTCTGGCGACATTTCCCGAATGTACATCAAGTGGACATGATAAATATTTTGGATCAATTGAATCCCAAATTCCAAAATCTACCCCTTTGTTATCTTTTCTTATCATCCATCTCAAGAACATATTTATCCTTTTTGATGCTGAGCCCTTCATCGGATCAGAGACGTGTTTTTTTGTTCTTTCAGTATGATCAATTTCAAAAAAAATTTTTTTAAACATATGAATAGAGTTATGTAACCTTTCATCCTTTATGTTTTCGGAAAAAATATTCTCCATTCCCCCATAATTTTTATAAATATGTTTAAGACTTGTAATAAATTGTGTAAAATCGAAACCATTGAATGTTCTGTGAACAAAATTCAGTAAATTATTTAAATCTTTCTCTGAATGATTAATAACAAAATTATANGGGTCGTTATCCAATAATTGCATCATTTTTTTTGAATTTGATATTATGGACTTTCTGTTTCCCCATGCGATAGACGATGTCAAAAAACCTGAAATCTCAATATCTTCTTTCTTTTTGAAAAGATGAGGGATTTTTATAGGATCATCTTCAATAAAGCTAGGATTATTGTATTGCTCAACCTTTAAATTTAAATAATCTTTTATGTGCACTTAAGGTCTATTTGATTTTTCCGTCTTTAATCTCTAAAACCCTGTCTGATTTTTTTGCAAGTAATTTATTATGTGTCGCTATAATAAATGTATAGTTAAAATCTTTTCTTAAACTTAAAAATAATTCGTGAAGATTATTTGAAGCATTACTATCTAAGTTTCCAGATGGCTCATCGGCTAGTATTATACTTGGTTCGTTAATTAGTGCTCTAGCTACTGCAACCCTTTGTTTTTCACCTCCTGATAATTCACTTGGTTTATTTTTGGATCTATCACTTATTCCAAGATAATTCATGAGATGGTTGGCTTTTGATTCAGCAATATTTTTTGGTGTCTTTTTTATAAAGGCAGGTATGCAAATATTTTCAATCACATTAAATTCAGGAAGTAATTGGTGAAATTGAAAAATAAAACCTAACTCATGATTTCTAAAATTTGCTAATTGATTTTCAGTAAAATCAGAAATATCTTGATTTTTTAAAAGTAATTTAGAACCTTCTTTTTTATCATATTTATCAATTGTGCCAAGGATTTGTAAGAGAGTTGTTTTTCCTGCTCCTGAAGCTCCAACTAAACTTATAATTTCTCCTTTATCTACACGAAGGTTTATTCCTTTTAGAATGTGGTTATTTTCGTAGAATTTATGTATATTTTCGGCTACAATCATTAATCAAAAATAGTATATTAATTTAATTTATGAGTGTTATTGAAAGGGCATATTTTTCTGGTGGTTGCTTTTGGTGTACTGAAGCTATATATAAGCGTTTAAATGGTGTGTTAGGAGTTAAACCAGGATTTAGTGGTGGAAATATAAAAAATCCATCATATAAAGAGGTTTGCACGGGGAGAACAGGTCATGCTGAAACAGTCGAAGTTGTCTATGATTCTAGTCAAATTGATTTCCAGCTTCTTTTGGAAGTGTTTTTTAAAACACATGATCCAACAACAATAAACAGACAAGGCAATGATATCGGAACACATTACAGATCGATAGTTTTTTACTCAAATTCAAAAGAGAGGGAGCTCGTGACAAATTATATTGACTTTCTTAATAATAAAATTTATGATAATAAAATAGTAACAGAAATTGTAGAGTTTGATAAATTTTATGAAGCAGAGAGTTATCACGAAAACTATTATGAACTAAATAAAACACAACCATACTGCGATTTAGTTATTACGCCTAAAGTGGAAAAATTTGAGAAGAATTTTAAAAATAAAATTACAAGAGATTAAAACCTAACACCCATTCTGGCAAGGAATTTTTTTATGAAATTCCAGAAAAAAGTAAATTCTCCAAAAATAAACGCAACAAAGACAAGAATGAATTTATAAACTACAGTAATTAATATTATTCTTAGTGTCCAGTATAGAAATACATTTAAATTTTCGGCTGTAATTCCAAATGTATCACATATCGGATGTGTTACCCAAGCAGCAGTTGAACCAGTTATACCAAAAACAACAAATATTTTTAAGATTTGAAAATTTGAGTTTATACCCCATCTAACTTTTAATTTTTCTATCATTTTATAATTTATAAATATTAATAATCTGATCTGCAAGTTCAATGCCAATTCTATTTTGGGCTTCATTTGTAGCTGCACCAATATGAGGAGTTAGCGATATATTTTGGTTCATTAAAATTTTAATACTTGGTGTAGGCTCATTTTCGAAAGTATCTAGTGCTGCAAATGCTATTTTTTTATTTTCTATGTGTTTAATCAGGGATTCTTCGTCAATTACTCCACCACGAGCAGCGTTAATTATTCCTGAGCCGTCTTTCATTTTAGAAAATTCTTTTTCTCCGATGATATAGTCTTTTTGAGCAGGAACGTGTAATGAAATAAAATCAGATTTATTTAATAATTCTTCAAATGAAGAGCTTTTTAAAACAAACTCTTTAGAACTACCATCGAAGAAATCTATTTTGATATTGGCCTCTTTGTTGTGCAAATCATAAAAAATGATATTCATTCCAATTCCAAGACCTATCTTAGCAACTTCTTGACCAATTCTCCCAAATCCTACTACACCAAGGGTTTTTCCCTTTAATTCAGAACCTCCAGAATAATTTTTTTTAAGTTTTTTAAAGTCTTTGTCGCCATCAAGTGGCATCTCTCTGTTAGAAATATGTAGCGATCTTACGCATGAAAATAGGTGTGAAAATACCAATTCTGCAACTGAAATTGATGAAGCTGCAGGAGTATTAATTACATGGATTCCTTTTTCCTTGGCATAAGAAACGTCTATATTATCCATACCAACACCACCTCTTCCTATAATCTTTAAGTTTTCACAACTATCGATCAAATCTTTTCTAACTTTTGTAGCACTTCTTACAAGTAATACTTCTATGTTGTTATTGTTGATGAAGTCAATTATTCCAGATTGATCAATTGATTCAACAATGGTTTTAAATCCAGCAGAATTTAACCTATCAACACCTTCTTTACTAATACCATCATTTGCTAAAACATTCATATTTTAAATTTTTGATTCTAATTCACTCATAACCTCCACAAGTACTTTAATACTATCAATACCCATTGCATTATACATTGATGCCCGATAGCCACCAACACTTCTGTGGCCAGAAAGGGCTGTAATTTTAGCATCAGCTAGCATTGTTTCAAAACTGTCCTTAAAATTATCATCACTTAAATTAAAGGTAGCATTCATAATTGATCTATCAACTTCTCTTGCGTGTCCATTGAAAAGAGGATTCAAATCAATTTCAGAGTATAACAGCTGAGCTTTTTTCCTATTAAGTTTTTCTATCTCAGAAACTCCCCCCATTTTTTTTAACCATCTCATATTAAGCATTGATACATAAACGGAAAATACAGGTGGGGTATTAAACATACTACTTTTATCAACGTGGACTTTGTAATTCATCATTGAAGGTACATTATCCTTAATATTTTCAAGTAAATCATTCTTAATTACAACAAGTGTTGCTCCAGCAGGCCCAAGGTTTTTTTGAGCCCCAGCATAGATTAAATCAAATTTTGAAAAATCTAGAGCACGTGAAAAAATATCACTACTCATATCACAAAAAATTGGAGTGTCTGTATTTGGAAAAGAATTTATTTGAGTACCAAAAATTGTATTATTAGACGTGCAGTGAAAATAATCGTAATTTCTAGCTATTTCAAAATTTGGTATGTGATTATAATTATCATTTTCAGAACTAGCTAAAACATCTACATTTCCAAAAAGCTTGGCTTCTTTAATTGCTTTTTTACTCCAGGTACCAGTGTCTAAAAAAGCCGCTTCATTTTTGAGAAAATTGTAGGCTGTCATTAAAAATTGAGAACTGGCTCCGCCTTGAAGAAATATTGAAGTGTAATCATTTCCGCTGAGGCCGAGTAATTCTAATGATAAATCTCTTGCCTCATCCATAATTTCTACAAATGCATGACTACGATGGGAAATTTCTAATAGAGATAATCCTGAACCATTTAAATCTTTAACCGCATTTGAAGCCTCATCAAACACTTCAGATGGTAAAATAGACGGTCCAGCACAAAAGTTATGAATTTTCATGGTTTTAATTAAAAGAGCAAATTTCGATATTTAGTAAACCAAATATGTTATCAAAATGTAAATGTTTTTAACTACTTGTTAACAGAAATTTTAATGTATCAATTTTATCTGCATATTGATTTAATTTTGGTTTTTGAGTATCACCAAAGCTTATTGAATTTTTTATTTTTAGATTTGAAACTACACATTGAATATCCTTATCTTTAGAAATTATCTTTTTGTTTACCTCCTGTATATCTGTATAGTACTCATAGTATATTATTGAAATAGGCGGAGCGTAATTTTCCGATTCGCTTAAGATAAAATGCCCACCATCAATAAACTCTTCATTATTCATCAATTTTATAGTTTTTTGATAATTATAGTTATTTGAATATTTATGGTGATTTATAATGTGTTTATAATTATTAAAGCTTGAATTTAGCTTAGTTAAATCATAGTTTTTGGGTATAAATATTTTTGAAACGTTTCTGCAGCCTAATCCAAAATACATAAATATGTCATCTGAGAGAAGTCTTAGTTCATCATTAGATTCATTTCCGGATAAAACTGCAAGTGAGGTTCTGTTTTTCCTTAACAATGATTTTTTTTCTCTGAAATAGTATTCAAAATATTTAAAAGTATTGTTGGATCCTGTGGCTATTACTTTGTCAAAATCAGTGAGTTTATCATATACTATTTTTACTAATTTATTGGTTTCAGGAAATTCTTTATGGAGATAGCTGACAAAAAATTCAATCAATATTTTGTCATCACTAGACGGTTTTATAATTGCGTTATTGCCTGAAATAATCACTGAAATTAGGTCATGAAAACCAGCCATAGGGAAATTTCCAGCCATAATAATCGCAACTTTTGAATTTTGATTAACAAAATTATATTGATTGATCCATGCATCAAGAACATTTTTGTTTAGTTTATTTTTCCAATAACTTAATGCATTTAATATGTTACTGTTAGAAAACCAGCTATTATGTTTTTCAGCCTCTTGAACTGCTTTATTAAGCTCAACACTAATCGAATCTTTTTTATTAGACAAATAGGACTCAATTACTTTACCGATACTTGATAAGTAATTGATTCTTCTTTCTTTTTCCTTATTTATACTTTTGTTTTTAATAAGATTGGCGTTAATTTTGCAACAAATTTAATTAATATTATAAAATTTTATGGCGATAATCATCACTGATGAATGTATTAATTGTGGGGCATGTGAGCCAGAATGTCCAAACACAGCTATTTACGAAGCTGCGGTTAATTGGAAGTATTCTGACGGCACAAATCTTTCAGGTGAAGTAAACCTTCTTGACGGTAAAATTGTTAATGCAGAATTACCTCAAAGGGCTGTAAATGATGAGGTTTATTACATTGTTCCTGATAAATGCACTGAATGTAAAGGTTTTCATGAAGAACCACAGTGTGCTGCTGTATGTCCAGTTGATTGTTGTGTTCCTGATTTGAATCATATTGAATCCACCTCTCATTTATTAGAAAAACAAAAACTTATGCATAGTTAATATGAAAGCTGGAATTGTTGGTCTACCAAATGTTGGAAAATCTACTTTATTTAATTGTTTATCAAATACTAAAGCTCAAAGTGCAAATTTTCCTTTTTGTACTATTGAACCTAATCACAGTATAATTAATGTTCCAGATAAAAGATTAATAACCCTTCAAGAAATAGTTAACCCTGAAAAATTAATACCTGCAACCGTAGAGATTGTTGATATTGCTGGATTAGTAAAAGGAGCAAGTAAAGGGGAGGGGTTAGGAAATAAATTTTTAGCAAATATCAGAGAAACCGATGCCATTATTCACGTTCTTAGATGTTTTGACAATGATAATATTACTCATGTTGATGGTTCTGTTGATCCTATCCGTGATAAAGAGATCATTGATATTGAGCTACAGCTAAAGGATTTAGAAAGTCTAAACAACAGACTTGAAAAGGTAAGCAGAACCGTAAAATCAGGCGATAAAGAAGCTGCCAGAGAAAAAGAAGCTCTCAATCAAGCAATATCATTTATTGAATCATCCAATAATATAAGATCTATTGATTTGGATGAGGATGATATTAATAAGTATTTGAAGCCATTACAACTAATTACATCTAAACCAGTTCTTTATGTGTGTAATGTTGATGAAAGAAGTGTAACCTCAACAAATAGCTATGTTGAATCCGTAAAATCATTAATTTCAAATGAGGGGGCAAATTTAATTGTTCTAGCCGCTGGAATTGAATCAGAAATTAATGAATTGGAAGATTATGAAGAAAGAAGAATGTTTTTAGACGATTTAGGACTAGATGAACCTGGTTCATCAAAATTAATTAGCGCAACATATGACCTGCTTAATCTGCATACTTATTTCACAGCAGGCCCCAAAGAAGTTCGTGCATGGACAATTCCTAAAATGGCTACAGCACCCCAAGCGGCCGGTGTAATACATACTGATTTTGAAAAGGGTTTTATAAAAGCTGAGGTTATTGCTTTTGAAGACTATGTTAAATATCAGACAGAGGCAAAGGTTAAAGAGGCAGGAAAAATGAGGGTAGAGGGTAAAGCTTATGTGGTTAATAATGGTGACGTTATTCACTTTTTATTTAATGTTTAGAATACCTGATTGTATCTCTTGATATTTTGTTAATTACTTTGTTAGATCTCCATTAATTTTTTTTTACTGATACATTATATTAGCATACTTATTAAGTATGTCAAAAATCAATCAATATACCGAAGAAAATATACGATCGTTAGATTGGAAAGAGCATATTAGAATGCGTCCTGGAATGTATATTGGTAAATTAGGCGATGGTTCTTCGCCTGATGATGGTATTTATATTCTTTTAAAGGAGGTTCTTGATAATTCAATAGACGAGTATGTAATGGGTGCTGGTAAAACTATCGAGGTCTCGGTTCAAGGAACAAAAGTAACAGTAAGAGATTATGGTAGAGGTATTCCTTTGGGAAAAGTGATTGATGTTGTTTCTAAAATGAATACTGGAGGAAAATATGACACTAGAGCATTTAAAAAGGCAGTTGGATTAAATGGAGTAGGTACAAAAGCAGTAAATGCTCTGTCTGATTATTTTAAAGTTGAATCTAATAGAGACGGTAAATCAGTTTTTGCTGAATTCAAAAGAGGTGTTTTAGACATTGAAAACAAACCAGAGGATAGTGCCAGAAGAAGAGGAACCAAGGTTACTTTTATCCCAGATGAATCAATTTTTAAGAATTTTAAATTTAGAAATGAATACATAGCAAGAATGCTAAAAAACTATGTGTACCTAAATCCTGGCTTAACAATAGTTTTTAATAATGAAAAATTTCATAGTACTAACGGATTAAAAGATCTACTTGAAGAGAGGATTAAAGATACACAAATCTCATACCCAATCATCCACTTAAAAGGGGATGATATAGAGTTAGCTATAACTCACAGTAAAACCCAATATAGTGAGGACTATCATTCTTTTGTAAATGGTCAGAATACAACTCAAGGAGGCACACATTTAAGCTCTTTCAGAGAAGCATTTGTTAAAACAATTAGAGATTTTTTTGGTAAAAATTATGATGCATCTGATATAAGAAAATCAATTGTTGCTGCTGTTTCCATAAAAGTAATGGAGCCTGTTTTTGAAAGCCAAACAAAAACAAAACTTGGTTCAACTGAAATGGGTGGAGATCTACCATCTGTTAGGGTTTATATAAATGATTTCTTAAAAAATAAACTTGATAATTATCTTCACAAAAATTCAAATATAGCAGAAGCTTTAAAAAAAAAAATATTACAGGCTGAAAAGGAAAGGAAAGAGCTTTCTGGTATTAGAAAACTAGCTAGAGAAAGAGCAAAAAAAGCTAGTTTACATAATAAAAAACTTAGAGACTGTAGAGTTCACCTAGGGGATTTAAAAAACGAAAAGAGACTTGATACGACTTTGTTTATTACTGAGGGTGATTCAGCCTCTGGAAGTATTACAAAATCAAGAGACGTGAATACACAGGCTGTTTTTAGTTTGAGAGGTAAACCCTTAAACTCTTTTGGAATGTCAAAAAAAATAGTTTATGAAAATGAAGAATTTAATTTACTTCAAGCAGCACTAAATATTGAAGATTCTATTGAAGATTTGAGATATAACAACATTGTTATCGCTACTGATGCTGACGTAGATGGTATGCATATCAGATTATTATTAATCACATTTTTCCTACAATTTTTTCCTGAATTAATAAGAAGTGGACATTTATATATATTACAAACTCCTCTATTTAGGGTAAGAAATAAAAAAGAGACTATTTATTGTTATTCAGAGCTGGAAAGAATAAATGCTATTGAAAAACTTCAACCGAAACCTGAAATAACAAGATTTAAAGGATTAGGTGAAATTTCTCCTGATGAGTTTGGACATTTTATTGGTGATAATATAAGATTAGATCCTGTAATGTTAGATGAGGATAAGAGTATAGAGGAACTTCTAAGTTTTTACATGGGTAAAAACACTCCAGATAGGCAGTCCTTTATTATTGATAACTTAAAAGTTGAATTAGATATTATTGATTAAATGCAGGAAGATTTAGATAAAAATGAAGATTTAAATCAAGGGGAATCAATCACTCGTGTTACAGGGATGTACAAAGATTGGTTTCTTGATTACGCCTCATATGTAATTCTTGAAAGAGCAGTACCGTCTGTAGAAGATGGTTTTAAGCCAGTTCAGCGTAGGATTATGCAATCAATGAAAGATTTAGATGATGGTAGATATAATAAGGTTGCAAACATTGTAGGACATACCATGCAATACCATCCTCACGGCGATGCAAGTATTGCTGATGCAATGGTACAGATTGGTCAAAAAGACTTACTTATTGATACACAGGGAAATTGGGGTAATATTTTAACCGGTGACAGAGCAGCAGCATCAAGATATATTGAAGCTAGATTATCAAAATTTGCACTAGATGTAATTTTTAATCCAAAAGTTACAAACTGGCAATCCTCCTATGATGGTAGAAGAAAAGAACCTATAAATTTACCTGTAAAATTCCCACTATTACTTGCTCAGGGGGCTGAAGGTATAGCAGTAGGATTATCAACTAAAATCTTATCCCACAATTTTAATGAATTAATCGACGCCTCTGTAAAATATTTAAAAAATAAAAGATTTACATTATATCCTGATTTTATCACTGGAGGAATCGCTGACTTTACAAATTATAATGATGGAAAAAGAGGTGGGAAGGTAAGAGTTAGAGCTAAAATTAATATTGTGGATAAATCTATCTTACTAATCTCAGAATTACCCTATAGCACTACAACTACCTCGTTAATTGATTCTATTATTAAGGCAAACGATAAGGGAAAAATTAAAATTAAAAAAATTGATGATAATACATCTTCCAAGGTCGAAATATTAATTCACCTTCCTTCTGGTATATCTCCTGATAAAACAATTGATGCTTTATATGCTTTCACAAATTGTGAAGTTTCTATTTCACCGCTGTCCTGTATAATTGAAAATAATAAGCCATGTTTTTTAGGGGTCTCAGAAATTCTAATAAAATCGACCGACAACACGGTTAACGTTCTTAAAAAGGAGCTCGAGATCCGTTTGCAGGAGTTGGAAGATCAGTGGCATAATTTTTCTCTAGAGAGAATTTTTATAGAAAATAAGATTTATAGAAATATTGAAAAAGAAGAAACATGGGAGGGTGTCCTTAAGGCAATAAGGGACGGAATAACCCCTTTTACAAAGATTCTTAAAAGGGAAGTTACAAATGATGATATTGCAAGGCTAACTGAAATCAAAATTAAAAGGATATCAAAATTTGATATAGATAAAGCCAAAGAAAAAATAGAAAATTTAGAAGATCAGATTTCAGAAGTGAAGGCTAATCTAGGTAATTTAATAGAATTTGCAATCTCGTATTTTACCAGGCTTAAGAAAGACTATTCTTCAGATAAAAATAGACGAACTGAAATTAAAGTATTTGATGATGTTGATGTTAAAAAGGTTGTGATGCGAAACACAAAGCTTTATGTTAACAGAGAAGAAGGTTTTATTGGAACATCATTAAGAAGAAATGAATATGTCTGTGATTGTAGTGATATTGACGATGTTATTGTCTTTACTGATAATTGTAATATGATGGTTACTAAGGTTGCGAGTAAAACTTTTATTGGAAAAAATATAATTCATTTAGCGGTTTTCAAGAAAAAAGATGTAAGAACTATTTATAATATGGTTTACAGGGATGGTGATAAGGGTTTTAATTATATAAAAAGATTCGCTGTTTCAGGTGTTACCAGGGATAAGTTATATCCTTTGTCTTCATCAAAAAAACCTAGTTTGGTTAAATACTTTTCCGCTAATCCAAACGGAGAAGCTGAAAAAATTACAATTAACTTAAGGCAGAATGCTAAGATTAAAAAATTAAAGTGGGATGTAGACTTTAGTGATGTCATGATAAAGGGAAGAGGAACTAGAGGAAATATTTTAACAAAAAACACAATTAAAAACGTAGAATTAAAAGAAAAGGGTGTTTCAACACTTAAGCCAAGAAAAATATGGTTTGATGAAACGGTTCAGAAGTTAAACGTAGATGGCAGGGGGGAACTTTTAGGAGAATTTAGGGGAGATGATAAAATTTTGGTTGTTTCTCAGAGTGGATCTTTAAAGATTATTCAACCAGAGCTTTCAACTCATTTTAATGATGATATGATTGTTTTGGAAAAATGGATTCCAAAAAAACCAATTTCTGCAATATATTTCGATGGAAAAAAAGAAAAGTATTTTGCAAAAAGATTTCTAGCTGAAAAAAAAAATAAAGAAGAGGTTTTTATTTCTGAAAATAAAGGATCTTTTCTAGAGCTTATTTCAACTGATTGGAGGCCTGTTTTTGAACTCGTATTTATCAAGTTGAGAAACAAGGATCAAAGACCTAATCAAAAAATTGTTTTTGAAGAATTTATTTCAGTAAAAGGAATAAAAGCGCAAGGCAATCAATTAACTCCTCATAAAATTAAGCAGGTAAATACTCTAGAGTCTTTAGAATATAAACCAGAAGATGATGAATCAACAGATGAAGTTGATTCGATTGTTGGCGAGGTTAAAGAAGATGAAAACGATTCAAGTTCGGCTCAAACTACCTTATTCTGATTGCTTTAGCTTTTAATTTATTACTTTCACCCAAATACGAATATTCGTAGGTATAAGAGGAATCATTAGTTGTTAAAATCTTTATAAAGATATTCTTCTTTTCACTCATTTTTTTTGGCTTAATTGGGGATAAAATCATTTCGCAATCATTTACCCATCTAACATAACTTGAGTCTATTTTACCCTCAAATTCTTCAATTTGAATATTTGAACTATTTCTTGAAAAGGATGATTTATAGGTGATTCCGTTTACTAAGGTTTCTGTATAAAAGTCCCCCGAATGAAAATCTTTACAATTACGTTCAATTTTTTCACAGTTTGTAAAGCTTATGAACAGAATTATTAGAAGTAGGGATTTAGTTTTTTTTGTAAGTACCATCTTTATAGAGTATTAATACCGAATCTATTTGTTTAATTTTTTGTTTCTTTCCTTCTTTATGCTTGGTTCTTTTCCCTGAAATTATCCAATTTAAATCAATTTCAGGGTATTTGTTCTTGATTTTTAGAAAAAACTCCAAGCTTGGTTTATTTCTACCACTAAAAAAATGTGCCAAGCTCGATCTCTGAATACCAATTTCTTTTGCAAATGCTGATTTCGACAGATTCTTTTCTTCTATTAATTCCTGTATACGATTAGTAATCGACATGTTTACAAATGTAAACAAAATAATAATATATAAATAAAAAAAGTAAAAATTTAATTAGACAATAACTTTAAGTAAATTAATATAATACATTAATTTTCAGTAATTTATATAATTATAAATGAATTACTTTTTATAATTTTTTAATTATTCTTTAATTAATTACTTGTTTTGATAATATATATGTAAAATTTTGACTCTTTTTTTATTAAAATATCAAAGATGGTATTATATTTGTAACTATTTTTAAATATCTATTAGTTATGTCAAAAATCAAATTAGATGATATAGATCATCAGATTCTCGATATGTTAATCGAGAATACTAGAACCCCTTTTACTGATATTGCAAAGAAACTTTTGATTTCTGCTGGTACTGTGCATGTTAGGGTAAAAAAGATGGAAGATTATGGTTTAATTAAAGGATCTTCATTGATTTTAGATTATGATAAACTAGGTTACACCTTCATAGCTTATGTAGGTCTATATATAAAAGACACGTCAAAAATTAAGTTCATTATTCAAAGAATTAATGAAATTCCAAATGTAACGGTTGCTCATATAACTACTGGAAAATTTAATGTTTTTTGTAAGATTAGAGCAAAAGGTACGACAGGCGCAAAAAATATAATTTTTAGGCTTGATGAAATCGAGGGTGTTTACAGAACGGAATCAATGATTTCCCTCGAGGAACGTATAAATGATAAAAAGAGATTGATGCACTCAATTTTTAAAGATATGAGCTAGTTTTGATAAAACTTAAAAGCTTCTTTAATTAGTTCGATTTCTACAGGTTGATTAATTTTCATTTCCCCCACATTATTCAGTAAAACAAACATTGGTTCGTCATTGTTATTCTTTTTATCGTATTTAAGTAGATCAATGATTTTTCTAATACTTTCTTCACTAAACTCTATAATTTCATAATGTTGATTTATATAATTTTTAATCTCTTTAGTAATTTTTAGATCAAAATTTATTTTTAAATATGAAATATAAGTTTCTAAAACTAAACCTATAGCTATTGCCTCCCCGTGAAGAATTTCTCGCTCAAAACCAAGAAGATAAGTTTCAATTGCGTGTCCTAGTGTATGGCCAAAATTTAGATGTTTTCTGATATTTGATTCCATGGGGTCACTCTCGATTATATTAACTTTTATGTTTATTGATTTATAAATCATCTCAGGGTTAATATCTTCTAAAGAGTTGATTTTTGATATTTTTTCCCATTCATGATTTTTATCGATTAAACTATGCTTAATCATTTCTGCATATCCTGCTGCTATCTGTTTTTTGGAAAGGGAATTTAAAAATTCGATATCAATTAATACTAGTTTAGCAAATTGAAATGTTCCGATTATATTTTTAATTCCTTTTAAATCTATTCCAGTTTTTCCACCAATACTAGCATCTACCATTCCTAATAGTGTAGTAGGAATATTAATAAATTGTATACCCCTCATGTATGTAGAAGCTACAAATCCCCCTAAATCACTAACCATCCCACCTCCTAGATTAATTATCAAGTCATTCCTTTTGAATCCATTTTCAGTAAGAAATTCCCATATATGATTTGATGTCTTAATATTTTTGGCGTTTTCACCTGGTTCAACTGAATAATTATAAGAGATTGATGAAATCATCTCTGCGATTTTTTTGTCAGTTTTTTTTATATTGGAAAAAAATAAATCCAAACAGTGAATTTTTGTATTTTCATCCGTTAGGATTAAAATTTTTTTAAAGTTATTCTCCTGAATAAAATTGGCTAATTTTAGGTACCCATCACTTCCAAATAAAATGGAAAAATTATCACTAATTATTTCTTTCATTATGTAGAATATAATTTTTCAAAATAAACTAATAAATTTAATATAGATATAATTCTTGTAAATTATCTTTGAAAAAAAATAATTTGGAGTTCAATAATACCAAAATAGCATTTAATTATAAGTCTAACTTCGAACTGAAAAGGGCTTATTTTCTTTTTAAATTACTATCACTTGGCTATTTATCAAAATTTGGTAGAAAGTTGCTTAAAACGCTCGTATGGATGAAATTTCCAATTGATTCTTTAATAAAGAAAACAGTTTATGCTCAATTCTGCGGAGGTACAGATATTCTGGATTGTATTGAGGTTATTAATAATCTGAAAAAAAGTAATGTTTATTCGATATTAGATTACTCAATTGAAGGTTCTGTTAATGAGAATGATTTTGAAAATTCCATTAATAAGTGTTTGAAAATTCTTGAGGAATGTAAATCAAAAAATCTTTCAAAATTCATAGTCTTCAAACCATCTGCTGTTGGAAGATTTGAACTTTATGAAAAAATTACCTCAAATAGTTTATTATCAGAAATTGAATCAAAAGAATGGTCAAAGGTTGAAATAAGGTTTAATAAAATATGTTTGGAAGCTTCAAAAAAAGACATCATGGTTTTAGTTGATGCTGAAGAAAGCTGGATTCAAACTGCAATAGATGAATTGGTAACCAAAATGATGAATATTTATAATTCTGAAAAAGCTTTAGTATTTAATACCATTCAAGCATACAGAAAAGATAGGTTTGACTATTTAATCAAATTACATAATGATTTAAATGCTAGTGTAAAGATTGGTGTAAAGCTTGTCCGAGGTGCTTATATGGAAAAGGAAAGAAAGAGGGCTAAAAAGTACAATTACATTTCCCCAATTTGTGAAAATAAAGAACAAACCGATGAAGTATTTAATAATTCCTTAAGATTTATTATTGAAAATATTAATGACTTTGGCTTATTTGTTGGTTCACACAATGAAAAAAGTAACATACTGGCAACACAGTTATTAAGAAAATATAAAGTTGATTCAAACGATCAAAGAATCTGGTTTAGTCAGCTATACGGAATGAGTGATAATATTAGTTTTTCACTAGCAAATAGTGGATATAATGTGGCAAAATATTTACCATTTGGTCCTGTTAATGAAGTAATGCCTTATTTGATGAGAAGATTAGACGAAAATTCCTCAATTTCATCTCAGACAAACAGAGAACTTCAACTTATTAAAAAGGAGATGAAAAGAAGAAAAAATTAATTCTTTTTAGTGATTTTGTAGTTAGAAATGATTGCTTGACTTTCACAGTTTTTAACTATTACCCATACCTTATTTAAATTATCTTCATTTTCAAAGTAATATTCTTTACAGTCTTTTATTGATGTATTACTTTTTGAAAAATTTACATTTCCATTTATAATTGAATTCATAATCACAATCGAGTCAATTTTATAACTTGTTTTATTAAAAATGATATTTTTTTTCATTATATCCTTTTTAACCCTTGAATTTGGTAAATAACTACATGATGTTCTCTTACCACCTAAAAAAAACATTAGAAATATCAATCCAATTAAAAATCCACCAGAAAAATAAGTTAACCTATTGAAAAAATTCATACTAGTCGATTTCGTTTATTATAATTTCTCTTTTATCTTCACCTAAATACCTGATTTGTATATCTAGATATTTATGGTTTATTTTGCTTAGAACAATTTCTGGCCACTCGATAAAACATATACTTTGACTGTAAATATAATCTTCAAATCCAATTACGTCTAGATCTTCGATATTTTCAATTCTATATAAATCAAAATGATAAATTATATTTCCTGCAAAATCGTATTCATTTATAATCGAAAAAGTTGGACTAGTAACACTATCATTAACCCCCATTCTTTTAAGTACTGATTTTACTATTGTTGTTTTACCAGAGCCTAGTTCACCTCTCAGTATAATAGTTTTAACAGTTTTAATTTTGTCAATAATAAGTTGAGAAATTTCATCAATCTTATTTAAACTACATATAACCTTATAACTCATATTATTTAGGGTCTAGAATAACAAATGGAATAATCATTTCCTCCATTGATACCCCTCCATGTTGATACGTATTTTTAAAATAATTGCTAAAATGATTATAGTTATTAGGGTAAACCAAATAAAACTCATTTTTCGTAAAAACAAAAGACGAATTTATTGATGTTTTGGGTAGTAATATGTCGTGTGGGTTTTTGAAAACCAAATTGTCTTTTTCATTTGTGGTTAGGCTTTTTCCAGTTTTATACCTTAGATTTTGACTTGTATTTCTGTCTCCTATAATTTTTGTTGGATTTTTCACATTAATTGTACCGTGATCAGTTGTGATTACTAGTTTAAAGCCTAGACTACTTGCATTTTTAATTATTTCAAATAACGGAGAGTTTGAAAACCAGCTATTTGTAAGTGATCTGTATGCTTTGTCATTTGGTGCCAACTCTTTTATCATTTCCATTTCAGTTTTTGAATGAGATAGCATATCTACAAAGTTATAGACAATAGTAGTTAAGTTGTTTTGACGAAATTGTTTAAGGTTATTAGAAAGTTTTACTCCATTTTTAAAATTTGTTATCTTAAAGAACTCGTTTTTTAAATTATTTGATTTTAAATTATTTAGGTTAATATTTAGAAGTTTAGATTCAAATAAATTTTTTCCACCTTCTTCATGATCGTCTTTCCAGAATTGAGGAAATTTTTGTTTAATATGCATTGGCATAATACCAGCAAACAAAGAATTTCTAGCGTACTGAGTGCTAGTAGGTAAAATACTGTAGTATGGTACTTCCTTTACTTTATTATAATAGCTTAGAATTGACGGCTCAATTATTTTCCATTGATCATATCTTAAGTTATCAATTACAATTAAAATTAACGGATCATCGCTAATCTCAGGAAATAAATGTTTTTTTAGTATTTCATGTGAAAGACATGGATGGTTGTCCTTTTCGAACCATGATTGATAATTTCTTTCTATGAATTTTGAAAATAGTGAATTGGCTTCGATTTTTTGATTATTTAATATTTCAATCATGGTATCATCATCGATATCAGAAAGTTTTAATTCCCAATCGATAATTTCTAGATAAAATTCAATCCATTCATCATATGAACTAATGTCCATCATTTTCAAAGAGAGATTTCTGAATTCTTGTTGATATTCGGAAATATTAGAATCTTTGATTAGTTTTTCATTTTGAAGAGTCTTCTTAAGACTTAATAATATTTGGTTTGGATTCACAGGTTTAATCAGGTAATCAGAGATTTCTTTTCCAATAGCTTCCTCCATTATGTTTTCCTCTTCACTTTTTGTAATCATTATTACTTTAATGCTTCTATCAATCTTTTTTATATTTATAAGTGTTTCTATACCGCTAATTCCTGGCATATTTTCATCCAACAGAATTATGTCAAATCTATTATTCGAAATTTTATCTAAAGCATCACTACCGTTTGTACAAGAATCAATTTGGTATCCCTTTTCGTTTAGAAATATTATATGGGATTTGAGTAAATCAATTTGATCATCAACCCATAAAATTTTAGCTTTACTCATGCAAATAAAATATTTATGTTAAAGTTAATTCATTAATAATAAACATTAATAAATTGACAAGATAAATTAACAAAGCTTTAAACCTTATATGTCTAGAAATTTCATAATTTTGCCATCAATGAAATTAACCATTGCTGAACTAGCAGAAATATTAAAAGGTAAGGTTGTTGGTGAAGATAACACTCAATTATTTAAACTTTCCAAAATTGAAGATGCGAAGAAGGGGGACATAACATTTGTTTCAAATCCCAGATACCTTCCTTGGTTATACAAAACTAAGGCATCTGTTGTTATTGTAGATAGTAATTTGGAATATGATAATAAAAAAGTAGGAAATATTATCCTAGTTGATAATGCTTATTCATCATTTAACGAGCTTTTAAACAGATTTGCCCAAAATAAGTTTAAACACACAGGTATTCATAAAAATTCTTCGATTGATTCAACTGTTGAATTAGGAAATAATGTTTCAGTTGGTCAGTTTTCATCTATTGGACAAAATTGTAAGATTGGTGATAATGTTATAATTATGGATAATGTGTCAATTCAAGATAATGTTATCATCGGAAATAATAGTCTCTTGTATGCTGGAGTAAGAATTTATGACAGCTCATTTATAGGTTCGAATTGTATTATACATTCAAATTGTGTTATCGGTTCTGACGGTTTTGGGTTTGCACCAAATAAGATGGGTGAATATATTAAAACTCCTCAGATTGGCAATGTTATAGTAGGAAACAATGTTGAAATTGGTTCTAATTCATCTATTGATAGAGCAACACTTGGATCAACTATAATATCTGACGGAGTAAAGATTGATAATTTAGTTCAGATCGCTCACAATGTTTCTATCGGAAAAAATACGGTTATTGCTGGACAATGTGGTATTGCAGGATCGGCAAAAGTTGGAGAAAATTGCCAGATAGGTGGTCAGGTAGGTATTATAGGTCATATAGTTATCGGAAACAATGTTAAAATTAACGGACAAACAGGGGTTTTCAGTAATATTAAGGATAACGCAATTTTAAAAGGTACACCAGCTATGGATGAAAGATCATTTAACAGGTCATATGTTTATTTTAAGAATTTAGAAAAAATTGCTAAAGACCTAAACGATTTAAAGAAATTAAATGCTAATAAGAACTAAATATAACCAGACAACAATTTCTAAAAAGATTTCACTTTCAGGAGTAGGTCTTCACACTGGAAAAGATGTTACATTAACTTTTCATCCTTCTGAGGCAAATTCTGGCTATGTATTTAAAAGAGTGGATCTTGAAAATGAACCAATAATTGAAGCTGACATTAATTATGTTACTAACACTGAAAGAGGAACCTGCTTAAACAAAAATAATATTACTATACAAACATGTGAGCATGTTCTCGCTTCTTTAGTCGGTCTACAAATTGACAACGCCCTTATTGAATTAAATGCTTCTGAACCTCCAATAATGGATGGATCCTCTAAATTTTTTGTTGAGGCTTTAGAAAAAGCAGGTATTAGGGAATTAGAGGAAAAAAGAAAAGAATTTGTTGTTAAAAATGTAATCTCCCTAAAAGATGAAAATTCTGGAAGTGAAATTACAATTATTCCATCTGAAGAATATAAGGTAACAACAATGGTTGATTTTGGAACTAAAATTTTAGGCACACAAAATGCTTCAATTGCATCACTCTCTGATTTTAAAAATGATATTTCAAACTGTAGAACTTTTAGTTTTTTACATGAGATTGAAATGCTTTTAAATAAGGGATTAATTAAAGGAGGTGATTTAAATAACGCAATAGTTTATGTTGACAAACCCCTTTCTGATTCAACAATGGAAAAACTAAAAAAAGCATTCAATAAAGATAAAATTAAGGTTAAATCAAATGGGATTTTGGATAATCTAACACTTCACTATCCTAACGAGGCTGCCAGGCATAAGCTTTTGGATGTAATTGGTGATTTAGCTTTAATAGGAACCAAATTAAGGGGTAAAGTAATAGCAAATAAACCAGGACACTACATAAATACCAAATTTTCTAAAAAAATGAAAGACATTATTCGAAATTCAAAAAAGAATGATATTCCAGAAATTAACGTTTCTTCGAAGCCAATTATGGATACTACTAAGATAATGGAGATATTACCACATAGGCCCCCTTTCTTATTCATTGATAAGATCTATGAATTAACTGACGATATGGTAATTGGTGTTAAAAATGTTACAATTGACGAAGATTTTTTCAAAGGTCATTTTCCTGATTATCCAGTAATGCCAGGTGTAATTATAATTGAAGCTATGGCTCAAATGGGCGGAATTTTAGTAATGTCAAAACTAGATGACCCCCAAAATTATTTAACTTTCTTTGCAAAAATTGACAAAGTTAGATTTAGAAATAAAGTTCATCCTGGTGATACAATAATATTTAAATGTTCCTTAATAGGACCCTTTAGAAGAGGTATATGTCACATGCAAGGTTTGGCCTATGCTAATGGAAAGTTATGCGCGGAAGCTGAATTAACTGCACAGATAACAAAAGTAAAATAATATGAAACAACCACTTTCTTATATACATCCAAATGCTAAAATAGCAAAAAACGTAGTTATTGAACCATTTACATCTATTGATGGTGACGTCGAAATAGGTGAGGGTTCATGGATTGGATCAAATGTTTCCGTCATGGATGGTGCAAGGATCGGAAAAAATTGCAACATTTATCCTGGTGCTGTGATTTCAGCAAACCCACAGGACCTAAAATATAATAACGAAAAAACTTTTGTTGAGATTGGAGATAATGTAACTATCAGAGAATGTGTAACGATTAATAAAGGAACAAATGATCGACAAAAAACAGTTGTAGGAAATAATTGTTTAATTATGGCTTATTCTCACATAGCGCATGATTGTCTTGTAGGTGATAATTGTATTTTTTCAAACAATACTACATTAGCTGGTCATGTTACAGTTGGTGATTATGTGATTATTTCTGGTTTGACAGCTATCCATCAATTTTGCTCAATTGGAAACCATGCATTTGTTACAGGTGGTTCTTTAGTACGAAAAGACGTTCCACCGTATGTAAAAGCAGCCAGAGAGCCTCTTTCTTATGTAGGTATAAATTCAGTTGGTCTAAGAAGGAGAGGTTACGGTTCTGATAAAATTAGAGAAATTCAAAATATATACAGATTGTTATATCAAAAAAACTATAATAATTCACAGGCTTGTGCAATCATTGAGGCTGAAATGGAAGCTTCTGATGAAAGAGACGAAATATTAATGTTTATCAAAAATTCTCACCGAGGAATAATGAAAGGCTACACTAAATCAAATTAAAATGAGTACAACATCAGATATTAGAAATGGATTGTGCATAAAATATAATCATGATATATATAAGATAATAGAATTTTTTGCATGTTAAACCTGGAAAAGGCCCTGCATTTGTAAGAACTAAACTTAAAAGTCTAACAAGCGGCAAGGTTGTAGATAATACATTTTCATCAGGTCATAAAATCGATGTCGTCAGAGTTGAAACAAATAAATTTCAGTATTTGTATAATGATTCAACAACTTATCACTTCATGAATACAGATGATTACAATCAGATATCAATTGAAGAAAAATTTTTAGACAACCCTCAATTAATGAAAGAAGGTGAAGTTGTAACGGTGATAACCAACTCTGAAACTAGTTTACCCCTGTCTGTAGAAATGCCACCAAGTGTCATTTTAGAGGTTGTTTCAACGGAACCCGGTGTTAAAGGAAATACCGCAACTAATGCAACAAAACCAGCAACACTTGAGACAGGAGCTGTTGTAAACGTTCCATTATTTATTAATGAAGGAGATAAAATTAAAGTCGACTCTGTTAAAGGAAATTATAAAGAAAGACATAAAGAATAATGAGTGTATTAGTAAATAAAAATTCAAGAATAATAGTTCAAGGCTTCACAGGA
>NZHJ01000030.1 GCA_002691265.1 Flavobacteriaceae bacterium
AGCAGGAGGGTCTTCAGCAGGAGCTTCCTCAGCAGGAGCCTCTTCAGCAGGAGCTTCTAAAGTATCATTTACTACCTCTTCATTTACAACTTCTTCAGAAACAGATTCAGATTTTTTTCCTCTTCTACTTCTTCTTGTTGTTTTCTTCTTCTTAGTTACATAAGTATCATTATAGTCTACAAGCTCTATCATGGCCATCTCAGCATTGTCCCCAAGTCTATTACCAAGTCTAATTATTCTTGTGTATCCACCTGGTCTATCAGCAACCTTAACAGCTACATCTCTAAATAACTCAGCAACTGCATTTTTTTGTTTCATTCTTGAAAAAACAATTCTTCTGTTATGGGTTGTGTCAGATTTAGATTTTGTTATCAAAGGTTCAACAAATTTCTTTAATGCCTTCGCTTTTGCTAATGTTGTATTAATTCTTTTATGCTCAATAAGTGAACAAGCCATATTAGCTAGCATTGAACTTCTGTGTCCCTTTTTTCTTCCTAAGTGATTAAACTTTTTACGATGCCTCATTTTCTTTCTTTACTTTAACTTTTTAATCTTTTTCAAGTTTATACTTTGACAAATCCATTCCAAAACTTAGACCCTTAAGCATTACTAACTCTTCAAGCTCTGTTAAAGATTTTTTACCAAAATTTCTAAACTTCATTAAGTCATTTTTATTAAATGACACCAAATCTCCAAGAGTGTCAACCTCGGCTGCTTTCAAACAATTAAGTGCTCTCACAGATAAATCCATGTCGATTAATTTAGTTTTTAATAACTGCCTCATGTGTAGTGACTCTTCATCATAAGTTTCGGTTTTTGCAATCTCATCAGCTTCAAGAGTTATCCTTTCATCAGAAAACAACATGAAATGATGTATTAAAATTCTAGCTGCATCAGTAAGCGCATCCTGAGGTGTTATAGAACCATCTGAAACTATATCAAAAACTAATTTCTCATAATCCGTTTTATTCTCAACCCTAAAATCTTCAACATTATATTTTACATTTTTAATAGGTGTAAAAATTGAATCAACAAAGATAGTTCCCAACTGTGCTGACGCGTTTTTATTTTCCTCAGAAGTAACATAACCTCTTCCCTTGTCGATTGTGATTTCCATCTGGATCTGAACCTTTGGATCAAGGTTACAAATTACCTGATCAGAATTTAAAATCTGGAAACCAGAGATAAATTTTTGAAAATCACCTGCTGTAATTTTATCTTGACCAGAAATGGAAATTGAAACTAATTCATTGTCAACATCTTCAATTTGCCTCTTAAACCTTATTTGTTTCAGATTTAATACAATTTCGGTTACATCCTCTACAATTCCGGGAATAGTAGAAAATTCGTGATCAACTCCTTCAATTTTTACAGATGTAATCGCAAAACCTTCAAGAGAAGACAAAAGTACTCTTCTTAATGCATTACCAACTGTTAATCCGTAACCAGGCTCAAGTGGTCTAAACTCAAATCTTCCCTGATGATCAGAAGATTCGATCATTATTACTTTATTTGGTTTTTGAAAATTTAATATTGCCATAATCTTATTTATAATTTTTTATTTAGAATATAATTCTACTATATATTGTTCGTTAATATTTTCAGGAATTTGAATTCTTTCGGGAATTGAAACGTATGTTCCTTGCATAACATCTTCATTCCACGTAATCCATTCATATACCTGAGATGAATTTTTTAAACAGTTAGTAATAGATTCAACAGATTTTGACTTTTCTCTAACTGCGATAACATCTCCCGGTTTCAAATTGAACGATGGAATATTTACAATTTCACCGTTGACCGTAATATGTCTGTGAGAAACTAACTGTCTAGCTCCTCTTCTTGAGTTGGACAAGCCCATTCTATAAACTACATTGTCTAATCTAGATTCACACAACTGTAATAAAACTTCTCCGGTAATTCCTTTTGAAGCAGTTGCTTTTTTGAATAGATTTCTGAATTGTCTCTCAAGAATACCATAGGTATATTTTGCTTTCTGCTTTTCCATTAACTGGATAGCATACTCTGATTTTTTAGGTCTTCTTTTATTATTTCCATGCTGTCCTGGAGGGTAATTTCTTTTTTCAAAAGATTTGTCATCTCCAAAAATTGGTTCCCCAAATTTTCTAGCAATTTTTGTTTTTGGACCAGTATATCTTGCCATTTTTTAATTTTTATTAGAGTGATTATGAATTAAGGTCAATCCTTCGATAATCAAAATCTCTATAGTTATACTTATATTATACTCTTCTTCTTTTTGGTGGTCTACATCCATTGTGTGGAGTAGGAGTAACATCAATAATTTCTGTCACCTCTATACCACCATTATGTATAGATCTTATGGCAGATTCTCTGCCATTACCAGGACCTTTTACATAAACTTTAACTTTTCTAAGACCAGCGTCCTTAGCAACTGTAACAGCATCTTCAGCTGCCATTTGTGCTGCATAAGGAGTATTCTTTTTAGTTCCTCTAAATCCCATTTTACCAGCTGATGACCACGAAATAACATCACCATTTTTATTAGTAAGGGAAATAATTATGTTATTGAAAGATGCTACAATATGAGCCTCACCATTTGATTCAACAACAACTTTTCTTTTTTTAGTACTAGATTTTGCCATATACTATAATTATTTTGTTACTTTTTTCTTGTTAGCAACAGTTTTTCTTTTACCTTTTCTTGTTCTAGAATTATTCTTGGTTCTTTGACCTCTTAGAGGTAAACCAGCTCGATGTCTAATTCCCCTGTAAGATCCTATATCCATTAATCTTTTGATGTTAAGTTGTGTCTCAGAACGCAATTCACCTTCGATGGTGAAAGCTCCCACAGCTTCTCTAATTTTACTAACTTCTGCATCTGTCCAATCTGAAACTTTTTTACTGTGATCAACACCAGCAGTGTCTAATATTTTAGAAGCTCTGCTATTTCCAATTCCGAAAATATAAGTTAAAGAGATTACACCTCTTTTATTCTTTGGTATGTCTATTCCTGCTATTCTTGCCATAATATTAACCTTGTCTTTGTTTAAATCTAGGATTCTTTTTGTTTATAACGTAAAGTCTCCCTTTTCTTCGTACAATTTTACAATCTGCACTTCTCTTTTTTACTGAAGCTCTTACTTTCATCTTTTAAAATCTATAAGTTATTCTTGCCTTAGTTAAATCNTAAGGACTCATTTCTAATTTTACTTTATCACCAGGCAATAATTTGATATAATGCAATCGCATTTTTCCAGAAATATGAGCAGTNACAACATGANCATTTTCTAATTCAACTCTAAACATTGCATTNGAAAGCGATTCAATAATTGNTCCTTCTTGTTCTATTGGTGCCTGTTTTGCCATATTAATAATTTTATATTGCTGGTTTTCTATCCCTACCTGCTTTCATAAGTCCATCATAGTGTTTGTTAAGTAAATATGANTTTACCTGTTGCATAGTGTCNATTGCAACTCCAACCATAATNAGTAAAGATGTTCCNCCAAAAAATAATGCCCATCCCGCTTGAACATCCATAAACTTAACAACTACTGCAGGAAATACNGCAATAAGNGCTAAGAANATAGAACCGGGTAAAGTTATATGTGACATAATCGTATCAAGAAGATTTGAAGTATCTGTACCGGGTCTAATTCCTGGAATAAAACCTCCACTTCTTTTTAGATCGTCAGCAATTTTATTTGTTGGGACAGTAATTGCAGTATAAAAATATGTAAATACTACAATTAAAAGTCCAAATACGATATTATACCAAAGGCCGAATATATCAGCAAATTCAATTTCCATCCAACTACCAAAAGTCGACATGAATTGAGAATCGACATTCTTGATTGACCCTCCTAAAAATGACGGAACGAACATGATTGCTTGAGCAAATATTATAGGCATTACNCCTGANGCATTAAGTCTNAGNGGTATATACTGTCTAGTTCCAGCAACATTTCTGTCAAATCCTCCCGATGCAGTACGTCTTGCATATTGAACAGCAATTTTTCTTACGGCNAATACAAGCATAACTGATGCTAAAATAATAGCTGTCCAAATTACAAGTTCGATTGAAATCATAATTAAACCACCGTTAGATTCAGTTACTCTAGATACCCACTCCTGAACAAAAGACTGAGGCATGGTAGCAATAATACCAACCATAATAAGCAGTGAGATACCGTTACCNATTCCTTTGTCAGTAATTTTTTCNCCTAACCACATGGCAAAAATACACCCGGTAACTAATATCACAATTGATGAAAAATAGAACATACCTCCTTGACCTAGTAGGAAGGCATCCTGTGGGATACCTAGTGCAGGCAAAGCTGTCAAATATGCGGGAGATTGAACCAAACAGATTGCAATAGTAAGCCATCTAGTGATTTGAGTGATTTTTTTCTGACCACTAGCTCCCTCCTTTTGAAGCTTTTGAAGATAAGGAATTGCTATGCCCATTAACTGAACAACAATTGATGCAGAAATGTAAGGCATTATTCCAAGAGCAAAAACTGAAGCATTAGCAAATGCACCACCTGTAAAAGCATTTAATAAACCGAGAATACCTTGCTCAGTGTTTTCAGCTATTTGACCCAACTTNGTAGCATCAATACCAGGAAGAACTACCTGGGCACCAAATCTGTAAACCACTAAGAGAATAAGNGTCAANCCTATCCTNTCTTTAAGCTCTGTGATTTTCCAGATATTTTTTAATACTTCAATTACCTTATTCATAATTAATTTATATGTTTATTGCTTCTCCTCCAGCAGCTTCAATTGCTGATTTTGCAGATGCTGTAAACTTATGAGCTGAAACTTTNACTTTCCCTTTTAATTCACCTCTACCTAAAATCTTTACAAGTTCGTTTTTNCGAACTAATCTTAACTTAACCATAGATTCAAAGTCAAGTGTAGTTTTAACTTTTTTATTATCAATTAGGGATTGAATTGTATCCAGATTAACAACTTGATATTCTACCCTGTTAATATTTTTAAATCCAAATTTTGGAATTCTTCTTTGAAGTGGCATTTGACCACCTTCAAAACCAATTTTTTTGGAGTAACCAGATCTAGATTTAGCTCCTTTGTGACCTCTTGTAGCGGTACCACCTTTACCTGAACCTTGTCCTCGACCGACTCTTTTACTGTTTTTATTAATTGAACCCTTAGCAGGTTTTAAATTACTTAAATCCATTTTTTTATTTTTCAACACTTATTAAGTGACTAACTTTTTTAATCATTCCTAAAATATTAGGCGTGTCTTCATGTTCAACNGTCATACCTAACTTTCTTAATCCAAGAGCAGCTAACGTAAGCTTTTGTTTTTTNGTTCTNTTGATAGAACTTCTTGTTTGTGTTACTTTAATTTTTGCCATCTCTNTTAACCTTTATACAATTTTTCTAATGTTATACCTCTATTTTTTGCAATAGTATNNGCATTTTTTAATCTNAGTAATGCATCAAATGTAGCTTTTACAACATTATGAGGNTTTGACGAACCTTGAGATTTTGATAGTACATCNTGTACACCAACAGCCTCAAGAACNGTTCTCACGGCTCCTCCAGCNATAACCCCCGTACCAGGNGCNGCAGGAATGATATTCACTCTAGCTCCACCAAATTTACCTTTNTGTTGATGTGGTAAAGTTCCTTTAACAATAGGTATTCTTACTAAATTCTTTTTNGCATCCTCAACTGCTTTTGCAATAGCACTAGAAACATCTTTTGACTTTCCTAAGCCATGACCNACAACNCCGTTNTCATCTCCAACAACAACAATTGCTGAAAATCCAAATGTTCGACCACCTTTAGTAACTTTAGTGACCCTCTGNACTCCTACTAAACTGTCTTTAAGNTCAAGACCCCCTGGTTTTACTCTTTCTACACTTTTATAGTTATGATACATAAATTAAAATTTTAATCCACCTTCTCTTGCACCGTCTGCTAAAGACTTNANTCTTCCGTGGTATAAATACCCTGANCGGTCAAAAGACACTTGTTTTATTCCCTTTGAAACAGCTTTTTCAGCAAGTTTTTTNCCAACTANTGAAGCGGTTTCAGTTTTATTTCCTTTAGTCTTTGAAATTTCTTTTTCAGCAGACGAAGATGAAACGATAGTATTACCANTAACATCNTCAATCAATTGAGCATAAATTTCTTTATTACTTCTAAAAACAGATAATCTTGGATGAGTTTCAGTTCCTGAAACTATTTTTCTGATTCTATTTTTAATCCTAANTCTTCTTTGTTTCTTAGTTAACTTCATAATTTAAAAATTAAGCTTGTTTTCCTGCCTTTCTTCTAATTTGCTCTCCAACAAATCTTATTCCTTTTCCTTTGTATGGTTCAGGTTTTCTGAAAGATCGAATCTTGGCAGCAACCTGTCCAACTAATTGTTTGTCAAAAGAAGTAAGCTTAATAATTGGATTAGACCCTTTTTCAGAGACTGTTTCAACTTTAACTTCGTTTGCTAAACTCATTACAACGCTGTGTGAAAAACCTAACGCAAGTTCAAGCTTCTGTCCTTGAGCAGAAGCACGATATCCAACTCCAACTAACTCCAATTCTTTAGTCCAGCCTTCAGAAACTCCAATAACCATATTATTGATTAAAGCTCTGTAAAGTCCATGCTTTGATTTATGATTTTTAGCTTCTGATACTCTCTCAACTTTAAGAGTACCTTCACTCATTTTAACAGTTACGTCAGAAAATTCTTGTTCAATTTCTCCTAACTTACCTTTGACAATAATTTTATTTTCAGAAATTTCAACTGAAACTCCCTCAGGTATTGTAATCGGATTATTTCCTACTCTAGACATTTTTTTATTTTTTTCTAATTAACGTAACAAATTACTTCTCCACCGACATTTTCTGTTTTAGCTTGCTTAGCAGTCATAACACCTTTAGATGTAGAAACTATAGCAATTCCTAGCCCATTTAATACTCTTGGTAAATCACTTGAACTAGAATACTTTCTCAAACCAGGCTTACTAATTCTAGAAATATTTGTTATTACTGATTCATTATATTCTTTTGTATACTTTAAGGCAATTTTTATACTACCTTGAGCAGTATCATCTTCAAATTTATAGCTCAAAATATATCCCTGATCGAATAATATTTTGGTAATTTCTTTCTTAAGATTAGATGCAGGAATAGAAACAACTTTATGATTTGCTCTAATCGCATTTCTAACTCTTGTTAAATAATCAGCTATAGGATCTGTATTCATATTTTTAATTTTATTTTTTTACCAACTAGCTTTTTTAACTCCAGGTATTAACCCTTTATTTGCCATCTCTCTAAAAAGTACCCTAGAAATACCAAAATTTCTCATGTATCCCTTAGGTCTACCAGTTAATTTACATCTGTTATGCATTCTAATTGGAGAAGCATTTTTTGGAAGTTTTTGCAAACCTTCATAGTCTCCAGCTTCCTTTAAAGCTTTTCTTTTTTCAGCATATTTAGCTACAATTTTTGCTCTTTTTACTTCGCGAGCTTTCATTGATTCTTTAGCCATAGTATTATAATTTGTTAAAATTTAATCTTCTTTATTATTTTCTTCAATATCCTCTTCTTCTGGAATCTCCTCAACAGCAGCCTCGACCTCTGGTGTCTCCTCAACAGCAGATGTCTCCTCAACAGCAGATGTCTCCTCAACAGCAGGTGTCTCCTCAACAGCAGCCTCAACTTCGGGGATCTCCTTAACTGATGATTTAGTTTCTGCTACTGGTCTTTCATCCTTATTTTTAAAAGGTAATCCAAGCTCACTTAAAAGCTGCATAGCTTCAATATCAGAATTAGCACTAGTAACAAATGTTATGTCCATACCTGAAATCTTGTTGATTTTATCAATATTAATTTCGGGGAAAATAATTTGTTCAGTGACACCNAAATTATAGTTACCTCTGCCGTCAAANCCAGTGTTTTTAACTCCGTTGAAATCCCTNACTCTTGGAAGNGCAGTTGTAACAAACCTATCAAGAAATTCATACATTCTTTCACCCCTCANTGTTACTTTTACACCAACNGGCATTCCTTTTCTCAATTTAAATGATGCAACATCNTTTTTTGACATTGTTGCAATAGCTTTTTGACCNGAGATTTCTGTNACTTCANTNAGCGCGTGNTCAATAAGCTTTTTATCATTTACAGCAGCACCNACACCCTTGGAAATTACNATNTTCTCAAGNNTTGGCACCTGCATAACATTATCGTAACTAAATTCTTTTATTAATNTAGAGACAATGTTNCTCTTATATTCCTTTTTTAATCTTGGTANATAACTCATATCTANAATACTTCGTCAGATTTTTTTGAATATCTNACTTTTTTATCATTTTCAATTTTAAAACCNACTCTTGTTGGTTNACCATCAGATGTTATCAGAGAAATATTAGANATATCAATAGATAACTCTTTTTCTGTAATTCCACCTTTTGGATTNTTTGCATTNGGCTTNTTATGTTTTTTTACAACATTAANACCTTCAACAATGGCTCTATTCTTATTAGCAAATACTCTTAAGACTTTACCNTGGGTACCTTTCTGATTTCCNGNAATCACCTTAACAATATCTCCAGTTTTAATTTTTAATTTTCTTCTCATACNAATATTTTTAAAGTACCTCAGGNGCTAATGANACGATTTTCATAAACTTCTTNTCTCTTAGCTCTCTTGCTACAGGTCCAAAAACTCTGGTACCCTTCATTTCTCCAGATGCATCTAATAGTACGCATGCGTTATCGTCAAACCTAATATATGATCCATCTTTTCTNCTAACTTCTTTTGTTGTTCTAACAACTACTGCTGAAGATACAGCTCCTTTCTTTACCATTCCGTTNGGAGTNGCTGATTTAACGGAAACAACAATTTTATCTCCAATTGAAGCATATCTTCTTTTAGTACCACCAAGTACTCTTATGGTAAGAACTTCTTTGGCNCCAGTATTATCAGCAACTTTTAATCTTGATTCTTGTTGTAACATAATTATTTAGCTCTTTCAATTATTTCTACTAGTCTCCAACATTTTGACCTACTAATTGGNCTAGTTTCCATTATCTTAACTCTATCNCCNATATTGCAATCATTTTTTTCATCATGAGCAACATATTTTTTTGTTTTTAGTACGAATTTTCCGTACATAGGATGTTTTACCTTTTTAACCTCAGAAACCACAATAGATTTCTGCATTTTGTTACTCGTAACAACACCAATTCTTTCTTTTCTTAAATTTCTTTTTTCCATATTCATATAGAATAAATTAATTATCGTCTCTTTTGTTTAATTCTGTCATGATTCTAGCTATAGATTTTCTTANAGCTTTAATCTGAATTGGATTTTCCAACGGAGACACAGCATGAGCCATCTTAAGCTCATTNTATTTCTTTTTATTTTCAANGAGCTGNTCATTAAGCTCTTCATTTGATAATTTTACTACTTCCTGTTGCTTCATATNTTCAATATTATGCTTCGTAATCTCTNGCGATTATAAATTTCGTTTTNACAGGTAGCTTTTGAGCAGCTAGCCTCAANGCCTCTTTTGCTATATNAANNGGTACCCCACCAACTTCAAAAAGTATTCTNCCTGGTTTAACAACAGCAGCCCAATATTCAACNGCACCTTTNCCTTTACCCATACGAACTTCAAGGGGTTTTTTAGTAATCGGTTTGTCTGGAAAAATTTTAATCCAAAGTTGACCTTCCCTTTTCATGTATCTTGTTGCTGCAATCCTTGCTGCTTCAATTTGTCTTGAGGTTAAAAAGTTAGAGTCAAGTGACTTNATTCCAAACATTCCATTAGAAAGNCTATGACCTCTACCAGAATTACCTTTCATTCTGCCTTTTTGAACCTTACGATATTTAGTTTTTTTCGGTTGTAACATCNNTGATTAATTTCTTTTTCTTCTGTTATTTTTTCCNTGTTTCTTTGAAAGACCAACAAGTGGATTTAAATCTCTNTTNCCATANACNTCACCCTTCATNATCCAAACNTTTANACCTANTCTNCCNTAAGTAGTNTGNGCTTCTNNCCANNGCATAATCNATATCAGCTCTGAANGTTGANANNGGNATTCNTCCNTCNTTGNANNNTTCNNNTCTTGCCATCTCAGCTCCGTTNAANCTACCANNNATNTGAANTTTNATNCCNTCAGCANNCATTCTNATNGNANNTGCAATTGCCATCTTAATTGCCCTCTTGTATGAAATTCTATTTTCAATTTGTCTAGCAACACTTGATGCAACAAGAAAGGCATCTAATTCTGGTCTTTTAATCTCATAAATATTCAATTGAATATCTTTCGACGTAATTTTCTTTAACTCTTCTTTTAATTTGTCAACTTCTTGACCTCCTTTACCGATAATAATTCCAGGTCTTGCAGTGGTAATTGTAATTGTTACAATCTTCAAAGTTCTTTCAATTATTACTCTTGAAATACTTGCTTTAGCCAAACGAGCATGAACATATTTTCTGATTTTCTGATCCTCAGCTAATTTGTCTCCATAATCATTACCACC
Organism: Flavobacteriaceae bacterium; assembly: GCA_002691265.1. Taxonomy (GTDB): domain Bacteria; phylum Bacteroidota; class Bacteroidia; order Flavobacteriales; family Flavobacteriaceae; genus MED-G13. The sequence goes on from NZHJ01000030.1 coordinate 10,508, forward strand.
ATACCAGTTAGACTCCCATCCTCTGATTATGCCAATTCTATTTCCTATTGGATTTGTTTTTTGTCCCATTTATTTAATTACTTTGAGTATTATCATTAGTATTCAGCACGATTGTCACATGATTAGATCTTTTTCTAATTCTATGTGCTCTACCTTGTGGTGCTGTTCTAATTCTTTTCAACATTGACGCACTATCAACTTTTATCTCATGAATATATAAGTTTGCATCTTCAATATTAGCCTCCTTATTTTTTGCCTGCCAGTTTGAAATCGCAGACAATAATAGCTTTTCAAGCTTTCTTGATGCCTCCTTTTGACTAAATCTAAAAATATCTAATGCTTGATCAATACTCTTACCTCTTACTAAGTCAGCAACGATTCTCATCTTTCTTGGCGAAGTAGGGCAATTGTTAAGCTTTGCAATAGCTATATTGTTATTTTCTTTCATATTTTCTTTAGTAACAGCCATAGTTTTATTTTTTTCCCTTATTTTTAGCTCCAGC
>NZHJ01000031.1 GCA_002691265.1 Flavobacteriaceae bacterium
AAGGGTTCTTGTTAAAATACTTTCTGAAGAGGATAAGTCTCATGAAATTGATGAAGCTGAGAATGGAATAGATGCAATTAATAACATCAAGAAAAACTCGTATGATTTAATTATTTCTGATATTAAGATGCCTAAGGTAGACGGAATGGAAGTTTTAGATTTTTCTAAAAAAAACATACCAGAAACTCCAATTATCATGATATCTGGACATGGAGATTTAGAATTGGCAGTGGACTCAATGAAAAAAGGAGCATTTGACTATATTTCTAAACCCCCCGATTTAAACAGGCTATTAACTACTGTTAGAAATGCGTTAGATAGAAAACAACTTGTCGTTGAAAATAAGCTACTCAGAAAAAAAATCAGTAAGAATTTTGAAATGATTGGTAAAAGTAAAGCAATTAATGAAATCAAAAATCTCATTGATAAAGTAGCAGAAACAGACGCAAAAATATTAGTAAACGGGCCTAATGGTTCAGGTAAGGAACTTGTCGCAAAATCAATTCATAATTTAAGTAAAAGAGCCCATCAACCTCTGATTGAGGTAAATTGTGCTGCAATTCCGAGCGAATTGATAGAAAGCGAATTATTTGGCCATGTTAAGGGATCTTTTACAGGTGCTGTAAAAGATAAAGTTGGAAAATTTGAAGCAGCACATAATGGTACAATTTTTCTTGACGAAATCGGTGATATGAGTTTATCTGCACAGGCTAAAGTTTTAAGAGTTTTACAGGATAACTGTATCCAAAAAGTTGGAGGCGGAAAGGATATTAAAATAGACGTTAGAGTAATTGCCGCTACAAATAAAGATTTAAAAAAGGAGATTGAAGATGGTAAATTTAGAGAAGATTTATATCATAGATTGGCTGTTATAATTATTGATGTACCCTCTTTGAATTCAAGAAAGGATGATATTCCTCTATTAATTGAGCATTTCAGTAGAAATATTGCTGACTCTCAAGGTTCTGAAGTAAAGAAATTTTCTGCAAAAGCAATTGATTTGATGAAAAAATATGATTGGTCAGGAAATNTTAGGGAACTTCGAAATGTAATCGAGAGGTTGATTATTCTTGGTGATAAAGAAATATCACCTAAAAATGTAAAAGATTTTACAAAGATTTAAAATGAGATACATATTAGTTTTACTTATTTCAATTTCAACTTTTGCACAAACCGATGAAAAAGTTTTTAGAGAAATATATTCAAATTCTTTAACTCAGGGAAAAAGTTATGAGTGGTTAGACTACCTATCAAATCAAATTGGAGGAAGATTGTCTGGTTCTCTCAATGCTGAAAGAGCTGTAAATTGGACTAAATCAGAATTGGAACTACTAGGNTTAGATAAGGTGTGGTTACAACCCGTAATGGTTCCTAAGTGGGTTAGAGGCGCTCCTGAATTTGCATATATTGAAACTGCACCTGGAAAAACAACTCAGGTCAATATTTGTGCATTGGGTGGTTCAATTTCAACCCCTGTTACCGGTCTTAAGGCAAATATAATTGAAGTTAAAAGTTTTGAAGAACTAGAAAGTTTAGGAAAGGACAAAATTCAGGGTAAAATTGTTTTCTATAACAGGTCTATGGACCCCACATTAATTGACACTTTCAAAGCATATGGTGGATGCGTAAACCAGAGATATGAAGGAGCAGTTCATGCAATTGAATATGGNGCGGTTGGTGTCATTGTTAGATCAATGAATTTAAAAATTGATGATTTACCACACACTGGAAGTATGACTTACGGTGATATAGTGGTTAAAAATAGAATACCATCAGCAGCAATAAGTACTCAGCATGCAGATTTACTAAGTTCAATGTTAAAGATGGATAATGATATTCAATTCTACTTTAAACAAAATTGTAAACAAATGGATGATGTGCTATCTCACAATGTAATCGGTGAGATAACTGGTTCTGAATTTCCGGACGAATATATACTTGTTGGTGGACATCTGGATTCATGGGATATTGGAGATGGTTCTCATGATGATGGAGCNGGATGTGNTCAGTCAATGGATGTTCTGAGATTATTGAAGGTTTCAGGGATAACACCCAAAAGAAGTATAAGGGTAGTGTTATTTATGAACGAGGAGAATGGTCTAAGAGGGGGTAAAAAATACGCAGAGGAAGCTTTCAGAAAGGGTGAAAATCACATTTTTGCACTTGAAAGCGATGCTGGTGCATTCACCCCTAGAGGATTTTATTTTGATACTGATGAACATAACTTCGCTCAAATACTTAGTTGGAAAGAGCTTTTTAAGCCTTATTTAATTCATTTTTTTGAACTTGGTGGAAGTGGAGCTGATATAGGGCCCTTAAAAACAACTTACAATGTACTTAGCGGGTTAAAACCTGATTCTCAAAGATATTTTGATCATCATCACTCCGCTAATGATGTATTTGAAACAATTCACAAAAGAGAACTGGAATTAGGTGCAGCAACCATGACTGCGCTGGTTTATTTGATAGATAAATATGGTATCGTTAATAAAATAAAACTCTAAGAGTTAAATGAGTTTATTGTTTTTCTAATGGATACAAGACGTTCCAAAATTTCTTCTAGTTTATCGATTGGAAGCATATTTTTTCCGTCACTTAGTGCACTTTTTGGGTTATAATGGGTTTCTATAAATAATCCATCTACTCCATTGACGACACCAGCTCTAGCAATTGTTTCTATCATATTTGGCAAACCCCCNGTGACTCCGGATGTTTGGTTTGGCTTTTGTAATGAGTGAGTCACATCTAGCACAGTAGTTGCATAAGATTTCATAGTAGGTATTCCTCTTAAATCTACAATTAAATCCTGGTAGCCAAACATGGTTCCCCTATCGGTTATCATGACATCTTGGTTTCCTGATTCAATAATTTTGTTCACCGCAAATTGCATACTTTCAGGACTCATAAACTGTCCTTTTTTAAGATTTATTACCCTGTTTGTTTTTGCTGCAGCTACTAACAAATCAGTTTGTCTTACTAAGAATGCTGGTATTTGAAGAATATCAACATATTTAGCAGCATGATTAGCATCATTTACATCATGAATATCAGTNATAACAGGTACATTAAAATTATCTCTTATCTTTTTAAGGATACTTAATGCTTTTTCATCGCCTATACCAGTAAAACTATCTATTCTACTTCTGTTAGCTTTTTTGAAACTTCCCTTGAAGATATAAGGTATATTGAGTTTGTCAGTAATTTCAATGGTTCTCTCAGCTATTTGTAAAGCCATTTCTTTACTCTCAATTGCACATGGTCCAGCAATCAGAAAGAAATTATTAGAATCAAGAAATTTTATATTTGGTATTACTTTCAAATCCATAATCTCAATTTTTACAAATTTATCACATATTATCCTAAATCATCGTAATGTTTTTAGTTAATAATTTCTAAAAATTTATTTTTAGAGATAATCAAGTCTGGTATGCCTCTTGTTAATAAGGTAAAACATAGAAATTAAGTTTTTCAACAAATAAAAGCTAATATCATCAGACTTTAGAGGCTTTTTTAGAAATGGCTAATTTCTATATTTTTTATTATTCTTCTCTCTTAAATATTCAGTAATTGATTTAAATTGTTGTAAAATCCTCAATTTTTTAAGAAATTTTTAACAAATTGGCATATATTTTGTGTAGTTTTGGTGTATAACAAATTAAACACTATATAATTATGGAAATGTTAAATTTTATTTTAGCCGGAACAATTGAACCTGGTGATTTCACTGGATTCACGTTCTTTATCGGCTCTGTTTCTATGTTAGCTGCNACTGTGTGGTTCTTAATGCAACACGGTCAAGTTGACAAGAAATTTAAAGATTCAATGCTTGTTGCAGCACTTATTACTGGTATTGCAGCTGTGCATTATTTTTACATGAGAGAACAATGGACAGCTGGTTTAGGCTCTCCAACTGAGTTAAGGTACATTGATTGGATTCTTACTGTGCCATTAATGGTAGTTGAATTTGCTCTCTTAACAGGTGTAGGAATGAGAAAATTATTCTGGTTATCTGTTGTGATGTTAGTAACTGGATACTTCGGTGAGTCAGGTATAACAGGTGTTGGTAATGCTGCCATTTGGGGTGGTGTTTCTGGTGCTGCTTATTTCTTAATGGCTTATGAAGTTGGTTGTTTCTCTATTTTTGGAGGTCCTTCCGGTGCAGTAGGTAATGCTCTAACTAGTGGTTCTGGAAAAATTCCAGAAGCTGGTAGAATGCTACAGTGGTTTGTACTTGTTGGTTGGGCTATTTATCCGGTAGGATATATGGCTGGTACTGATGGCTGGTACAATTTTGTAGCAATTGATGAAGGAGCTATGAATGTAATTTACAACATTGGTGATGCTATTAACAAAATTGGTTTCGGTATGGCCGTATGGTATGCTGCTAAGAGCTAATTTTAGTTAATTATTAACCAATAAAAAAGGTGAAGATATAATCTTCACCTTTTTTTTTTATATTTATTTAAATAAACTAATCAATGGATGTTGTTGTTAAATCAAAACTTGTAGGACTTATTCTTGCCCTCTCAATTATTTTTTTAGGACCTGAGAGTTCCTATTCAATTCTTTTATTTGTTATAGTTATGTTATCAATTGGAATCCCTCATGGTTCGGTTGATCATATTATTGCTTTCATAAATCCTAAAGCAAGAAAATTTGACAGCAAGCTTATATTTTATACCACCTATCTTTCTTTGATTATTTTTAATATCATTATCTGGGTATTATCACCTTTTCTAGGATTATTAGTCTTTCTAATTATATCCTGTTATCACTTTGGTGAAACACAGGTAATTGGTTACAATTCAACAGATAATAAGATTTTAAATTTTGTAATTGGCGCAAATATTTTATTGTCTTTATTCCTAAATAATATTGTGGAATTACAAGAAATTTTATATATCATTCCACAGTTTGCAACACTTGATTTGTCTGCTTTTGATAGTGTTTTCTTTCTTCTTATTTCTGTTGGTGTTTTAATGTTATCAATTGTAAATTTTGATATTAAAAGAAAGGTTCCACTTTACGCTGAAATAACCATACTTTACATGGTCTTTTTCCATACTGATTTATTGACATCTTTTGCTTTATACTTTGGTTTTTGTCATTCATTACCCATGCTTATGCTAGAGTTTAAGGAATTTAAGACCAAAAATTTCATAAAATTTTATTTAAAAACCTTACCATTCACAATACTTTCAATTTTATTTGGTTTCCTATTATATAAATTTAATAATGATTTACTGACCAGTGATAATTTAATATTATTTATTTTTATTGTTATTTCAAGTTTAACCCTTCCTCATGTTTTCATAATGAAGGATTTCGTTAAGGATAAATAAAAATTCGTTTAATGGTTTCAATCGAAACTTATAAAGACAGTTACAAATCTGATTGGAATGACTTTGTAGATTCCTCTAAAAACTCAACTTTTCTATTCAATAGAAATTTTATGGACTATCATTCAGATAGATTTGAAGACTTTTCTCTGATGGTATATGACAAATCTGAACTTATTGCTATCCTACCTTTAAACATTATTAAAAATAAAGTTTACTCTCATCAAGGCCTTACTTATGGTGGATTAATTGTAAAGAATAACATTAAATTTCAAAAATTTTTAGAATTGTTTGCTCAAATTCTTAAATACCTAAATAAGAAATCAATAGATAAGCTTTTTATCAAACAGATTCCTTTGATTTATAACTCAAATTTTAATGGTGAATTAGATTACTTGTCATTTATGACCGGGGGTAATATTTATAGAAGAGATATCATCTCAGTGATTGACATGCAAAACAGTTTTAAAATTTCAAAGGATAGAATTCAAGGCTATAAGAGAGGTTTAAAAAATAATTTAGAAATTAGAGAAGTAGATTGTTTTGACGAATTTTGGAATTACATACTAATCCCAACCTTATCTAAAANNCACTCAGTAAACCCGGTACATAATTTAGACGAAATAAACCAATTAGGAAGTAATTTCAAAAATAACATTAAACAGTTTAATGTCTATCATAATAATCAAATTGTTGCTGGAGCTACAATTTTTCAAACAAAGAATGTTGCTCATGTTCAATATANCGGGTCAACACCTGAAAAAAACTCCCTTGGATCATTAGATTTTCTTTTTCACAAATTGATAAAGGAAATTTATGTAAATCACAAGTATTTTGACTTTGGGAATTCACATGAGAATGGAGGGATGCAAATTAATCAAGGTTTAAATTATTGGAAAGAAGGTTTTGGAGCGAGATCTTTAACTCATGACTTTTATGAAATTGAAACCTCAAATTTCAAAAAATTAGATAATATTCNCATATAATCGTTAATCTTTCAACCAAAGCAATTTTCTAAAGTAAATATTGAGTAAGCTGAAGTGTACTATGTATGTCAAAAAGTATGCAATTGAAACACCAACAAAACCATATTTTCCGATAAATATATAGGTTAAAATAACAAAGATTGTTGACCATTCAATTTGAAAAAATATGAAGCTTTTAGTATCTGCTTTTGCAATCATTATATTACCTAATACCCAGCAATTTATCTTGATAATATCACCCAGAAGATGAAATAAAATAATTGAATTTATTAAAATAAATTCTTTAGATAATAATATATTAATTATTAAGTCCTTAGTCAGATAAACACCAAAAGTTATTATTATAATAATCGGAATTACGACCTTCCATATTTTAAAAACCTCAAATTTTAATTCATTATCATTTAATTTTGAGAATGTTGGTATTAAATAAAATTTAAAGGTTGTAATCAAAAACAAGAGATATATTGCGGAAATTCGCCACATGGCCTCCCAAGAACCAGCATGGTCTGAACCAAACTTATCAAATATATAATCTCTTATAATAAAAGTTGAAACGATTAAACAAGTTGGCCCTATTACAGCCATAACTGAAAAACTTGAAAGTTTTTTTAAATTTTCTTTAATAAACTTTTTAAATATCCACTTTATCTCAAAAGGCTTATAAATTAAAAAAAATAAAATGTTTATTAATAGAGAAAAAATCTGATTAATCGCAAGAGCATAGAAAGCACCAACAACTTCCATTTTNAAAACCAAAAANACAAGTATAATTGCTGAANNTATATTTGAAAAAATATTAATCCATACGTACAGTTTAATTTTATTAAGTCCATTATATATTGANAAAAAACATGTATGAATTGAGGCAGATGTAATTGATAATACTAATATTAAAAAGTAAAAATTTTCACTAAAATTAATTTGAAGAAAATTGCCGATATTATTTTTAAAAATTAAAATTAGAGAAGAGAAAATTAGTGCACTGAATAGATTGATCTTAAAACTAGTTCCAATTATATTGCTTAGCTTCAGTTTATCATTTTCATATTCTGAAACATATTTTACAATACCATTTTCAATTCCAAATGAACCAATAGTNTTTCCAAGTCTTAAAAAATCTTTTAGCTGACCCATTAAAAACATTCCATTTGTNCCNAGNTATACTGCAACAATNTTTGTTGAAATTAATCTTGCTAATAAGCTAATTGCTGTACTTATTCCAGANAAAAATGAGGTTTTAATAAAGTTCATAGATTATAATTTAAAGTCTTCCCATTCGGAAAAATCNTATTTAAATNTTTCCCTTAATAATTTTACGTCCTCCAGGTAAACGTTACTTAATATTTTTCTGTTTTCAAATGTAATTTTATTATTTTTTGATTCAACAGCTATCCAATTTTGTAATGAATACTTCATTAGACTTTTTATTTTTTCTCTAATTTTTTTCGGTAATATATATTTTACAATTTTAGTGCATTTTGTCTTTCCCAGAGACGATTTTCTTAGAAAATGGTAAATAAAAGGGAAAACAATTTTCTTAGATTTATTAGATCTTATGAATTTTAAATTATCCACCTTTTCCACACCTAAAAATTCATAGCAACTATTTAATGTTTTTAATCTATCACTAATCAATTGTTCAANAGTTATAATTTTAATATTCTGTTTTCCAAAATTTTTTATGAATCTAGTTATCCATTTATTATAAAGTCCAAATTGATAGTATTGTTTTGGGTAATCATCATATTCACTAAAATTTGCCCAATCATCGTCATTAATAACTTGATTTACATCTTTTTTCTCTAATCCCAAACCTTTAAGCCAATTAACATGTGAAATGTATCTGTCAACTGGATTTCTAAGTACAAAAATAAATTTTGGAGAATACTCAAAATTTGCCTTGATATTGCTAATAAAGCTATCATAGTACATATATGAAGTAGTTGATTCCCCCTTAATTTTTCTGTTTTTTTCAAATAAATTAGCATATCTCGATACCTCAAACAACTTAAATTGACGAAATAATTTATTGTTCCAATAAACAGGTTCTTTATCCTTGGACATCGAAATATCATGATGTGTATTCAATAAATCATGCAAGGTTGTAGTCCCAGATTTTGCAGCACCAGGGACAAAAAAATCGGGCTTGAAGTGTTCTATTTTGTGTTCCAAGTTTTTAGATATTTATTTGCAATCTTTTTGTAATCATGATGTTCTTCAATAAATTTTCTTGCATTTTTTGAAATGTTTTTTAATTGTAAGGGATTTTCTATAAGCCATGATAATTTTTCAACTATTTTTGAAATATCTGGTAATGCATTTATGGCAACACTATCCTCTTTTATATTGTAAAATTCCACCCACTCTTTCTCTGCTCCAGTTAATACAACCTTCCCAAGAGCCATGGCTTCTAAGGCATTATAGCCTTGATCATACGCATATACTTGATCAAGAAGAATATCACATTCAATTACATTAATTATGTGCTCTGAATAAGGTCTATCAATTGTTTTGACAATTTTTACTTTGTTTTTATACTTTTCTTCAATCAATATCAAAGACTTTTCAAAAAATTCATTACCCTTTTTTATTTTGTTTTTTGAATTAATAGCATGTAAAATGAAAATTTTGTTTTTTTCATTGATTTCACTTTTTTTTAGTTTATCAATATTTATGGGATTAGGAATCATACCCAAATATTTATTGAAATTTTCATAAGGTATGTGATAATCCAAATCAGAACTAATAATACCCATAACATTGTCTCTTACATATTCCCCAAGCATTAAATAATTTGAATTTAGATATTTAGTAGTGTGCTTGAATTCTTTTTTTAAATTTTTGTTTTTAAAAAATGGACTTAAAATCGAATATCTAAATTTCTTTTCACTTGCATACTTAATACTAACAGTATCAACTCCACATGCTAACAAAAACACTTTCTTATTATTTTTAAAAATATATTTTAAAAGAGTTTTTTCCAGCTTTGGAGAGGTGCCAAATGCTCTTTCATTAATCAATTGAACAATATCAAATCCTTTTAGTTTATTAATTTTAAATATTGTTTTTATAAAAATTTCAATTTCATTTAAACTCACCCCAATCAATCGGTCAATTAACTTAGCAATGAACTTTAAAAATTTATTTTCAAAAAGAGATGATTTTATAAGGATATCCGAATCAAAATTTTTAAAACCATCACCTGTACTCAATAAAGTAACTTCAAACCCGTTTTTTTGAAGACCTTGCTTTAGTGAATTGTGAAGATTGCTGTATTCTCCGATGAGTAAGATTTTCATTATATTGTTATCACTTGTTTCAAATATAGATTTTTAATGCTGAACCTCGAAAACAAAAAAAATAATTTAGAAATATTAATTTCTACAACGAAAAAAAACAACTTAGATTTTGTTGAAAGAATTTTTTTTGAAAACAATTATGAAAATTTCCCAATTCTGATTATAAATCAATCTCTAAGCCCTTTAAAAAATAGTGCCAAAAAAAATATAAAAATTATAAATTCAGATTCCATAGGAATCTCTAATAGTAGAAACCTTGCTATAGAACATTCATCTGAAAAATATTGTTTATTTGCTGATGATGATATAGTTTACAAAAAAGGATTTTATGAACTGGTGCTAGAAGAATTTGATCAAAACAAATATGCTGATGTTATCACATTTATGATGGAGGATGAAAATGGTAATCTTTTTAAAGATTACGCAAATATTAGCAAACACAATAAAAAAAGTATAAGAGAAGTTAACTCAGTTGTTATTGCTTTTAGAAGAGAAGTTATTATTAAAAATAATATTCAGTTCGATCCGCTTTTTGGGCTAGGAGGCACCTTTGTAACAGGCGATGAATATATCTTCTTAAGAAATTGTTTAGATAAAAATTTAAATCTAATTTTTTGTAGAAAAGTAATATTAAAACACGATTTCTTGAGTTCTGGAAAATTAGCATTCAGAGATGAAAATATTTTTGCTAGAGCTGCAATATTTTATAAGTTTTACGGATATTTATCATATATAAAATTAGTTCATCATATATATTTGCTTTGGAAAAAAAATCTGATAAAATTTAATCAAATATATGCTAAGTTTTTAGCAGGACTTAGGGGAATTAAAAAATTCAAATCAATATGAAAACAAAATTACAAGATGTTCGAATAATTGATATTCCAAAAATTGTTGATCCAAAAGGAAGAGGCAAACTCTCAGTTGTAGAAAAAGACATAATACCTTTTTCCATTAAAAGGGTATATTATCTATATGATGTGCCAAGTGATTCATACAGAGGGGGACATGCTCACAAAAATTTGATTCAGTTTATGATACCACTTAGTGGTAGTTTTGAAGTGCTATTGGATGATGGAATAAATAAGAAGAAAATTATGCTTAATAAGCCAAATAAAGGTTTATTAATTCCCCAAGGTATCTGGAGGGAAATGGATAATTTTTCATCCGGTGCAATATGCATGGTTTTAGCTTCTGAAAATTATGAAGAATCTGATTATTTTAGAGATTATAGTCAATTCCAAAAATCTAAAATCAATTAATTTTACATATATAATTTAATCTGTAGACATCAAACAAAAATAAATTTGGATTTTCTTTATTTAGATTTTGTTCAATTTTGTCCCTAAAAATATTTGTTAATTTTATAAAAATTCCCTTCAAATAAAGTACATCTATAATTCTATATACTTTTAGTAGGGTAATGCTATGTTTTTGTAATTTACCCTCTTTATAGCATTTTATAACATTTTCTAAAGCTTCGTGAGTTTTACGAATAAAAATTGAGTTTTCTTCAATATTCTCAATCAAAACGGGATTATCAAAATGAATAATATCAATACTCTTTCTTTTAAGAATTGAACCAAAAACATAATCGTTTCCGTAGGATACACTCTCAATTTTAGATAAGGCTTCAACTATTACATCCTTTTTACACATAAAATTTCTTGAGGAGACATATTTATAGGGGTTTTTATTTCTTTGAATTGAATTAATTTCTTCTCTTTTTTTTCCAAACTTATATCTCAAACTACAATTAGGATTTTCAGATTTTTTATAAACACTGCCTCCAAAAAATATCGTTCCTTTATACATACAGGATGTGTAATTTTTTAAAAAACTTTCTCCAATTGGATTTGTATCTACATCAATAAATAATAACCAATTATATTGGGAATTTTCAGCTAATAAAAGTCTATTCTTAATTCTGCCAAGATTTTTTTTGGATTCAATAAATCTTGAATTTGTCAATAAATTAATTTTCTGGTTTGTTTCATTCTTTGATGAAAATGATGCATCATCGATACAAATTATTTCAAAATTTATTTTTAGTATTAATGCTTGCTTCTCTAATTTACTTACAAGTGGGTATGCATTATAATCGTAGCAAGGAATTAAAATTGAAATCATTGGTATGCAGTTTCTATATTTAACTCATTTGGCTGTATTTCATCAATTTTTCCCTCTTTACATCTTAATATTCTGCCTTTATATTTTTTTAAAAGAATGAAATCATGTGTTGCCATCACAATAGTATTTCCATTTTGATTTATCTCCTGAAGGACATCCATGATATCAATACTGCTTTTAGGATCTAAATTTCCGGTGGGTTCATCTGCAATAATTATTTCAGGTTCGTTCAGTAAAGACCGTGCAATTGCAACCTTTTGTTTCTGACCACCCGAAAGTTGACTTGGATATTTGTCAGTTAGATTTGAAATATGAACTTTTTCTAAACACGAATTAATTCTTTCTTTAATCTTGTTTTTATTGCTCCAGCCNGTTGCATTTAAAACAAACTCTAAATTTTTATAAACAGTTCTATCCTTTAATAGCTGAAAGTCTTGAAATATTATACCGATTTTTCGTCTTAAGTAAGGAATTTCTTTTTCACTAATTGTTCGAAGATTTGTATCAGAAATTTTGGCCTCACCCTTTATGATTTTATTCTCTGAGTACATTGATTTTAAAATACTTGATTTCCCTGAGCCAGTCTTTCCAATTAAAAAAATAAATTCTCCTTGCTTAATTGTTAATGACAGGTCTGATATCTTTAAATCAGAGTCTAATTTTACTTCAACATTATTGTATTCTAAGATTTTTTTAATCATAATAAGTTTCTAGTAAATTAAATATTTCATTCTCATTTCTTTATAAATATCCAGCTTTTTTTTCCAAGATTGAATTATTTTCTTTTCCGAAAGCCCACTTAAAATTTGATTTTTTAAACTATTGGTTCCAGCAAGTTTATCAAAATAATTATTAAAAAAGTTTTGTTTATCATTAGTGTCTGAGTAAGCGTTCAATAAGAACGATAAATCAAGCTTGTCTAGTTTTTTGTTTTCTGATAAATTTTTGCCAAAGCATAATAAATTTTCATGTTTTGGATATTTTGAACCACTATTTTTTTTTGGAGTAAATCTGAAATTATTTTTCTCTTTATTCAAATAAGGGCTGCCGTAAATTTGAAATTGCATTTCAGTCCCTCTTCCTGCACTTACATTGGTTCCCTCAAATAGACATAAAGACGGATAGAGATTTATTGATTTTCTGTTAGGTAAATTAGGAGACGGAAGGATAGGTAGATCATAAGTCACTTTCCGATTATAATTTTTTAATCCGATAATGGTTAGGTTTGATTTCATATTATTGTTTAACCAACCTTCATTATTAATCATCGTAGCATATTCTCCTATGGTTAGACCATATACAATGGGAACCTCATGCATACCCACAAAACTCTGATTTTCCAAATCTAAAACTGGTCCATCTACATAATGAGCATTTGGATTTGGCCTATCCATAACTATCAATGGGATATTATTTCTTGCAGATGCTTCCATCACATAATGCAGAGTAGAAATATGTGTGTAAAATCTAACTCCCACGTCCTGAATATCAAAAATTAAAATATCAATTTCATTTAGATGATAATCATCAATCTCACCATACTTTCTGTTTTTTCCGTGTAATGAAACGATTTTTAANCCTGTTTTAATATCAATTTCATCGTTGATATTGGNCCCATTAGGTTCAGTGCCTCTGAAGCCGTGTTCAGGAGCGAAAATTTTTCTAATATCAAAATTTAATTTAATTAAGGAATCAACCAGATGCGTGTACTCTAGGTTTTTCTTAAATATAACTGAGGTGTGATTTGCAACTATTCCAATCCTTTTATTTTTTAATAGATTTTCATATTTCGATATTTGGTTTGCACCAACAATAACATTAGATTTAACATTATTAGTTTTACTTATCGCATAGGTTGAAAAAATAAAATAAAGGGATATAAATAAAAAAAGAACTGAATTTTGAATTTTGAACATTTTTTATCAAAAAGAATTTTAAGTGCTAGGTCTTATAAAAATAGTATTTCAGCTCCAATAATAAAAATTGGGGTTACTGCAATTTCTATTGGCATGATTGTAATGATTGTTTCGGTAGGNGTTGGAATCGGAATGCAAAAGGAAATTAAGGATAAGATTTCCGCATTTGAGGGAGATATTTCAATCCAAAGCTTCAACAATACAATTAATGAAAATTCTATTAATCCCATATTACCCTTATCAGAATTCTTAGAAGATTTAAGAAAATTTCGAGGGGTTGAAAATTTTGATAAGATAATCTCAAAATTTGGTATAGTTAGAACTTTAAATGATTTTGATGGGCTTTATTTCAAGGGGGTTGAAAAGGGTTATGATTTCAGTAGAATTAAAAGATATATTATTGAGGGAACTTATCCTGTTTATTTTGACGGTTTCTCAAATGATGTTTTAATCTCAAAAACATTATCAGATAAATTAAATTTAGAATTAGGTGATAGTTTTCAAATGTTATTTTCAAAATCTGAAAATCCCAAACCATCTATACTGAGATTACAAGTTGTTGGAGTTTTTAACTCAGGTTTTCAAGAGCTTGATTCAAAATATATTTTTGGANATATAAATCAAATTAGAAGGATTTTAAAATGGGAGAATGATGAAATTAGTTCAATTGAAATTCAATTGAATGAACAATCAAATCTGGAATTCATTACTGAAGAAATATATTTAAATTCTCCCTCAGAATTTGATGTGATTACAACAAAGGAAAAATATTTTTCTGTTTATGAATGGATAGATCTTTTTGATAAAAATATATATGCTATAATATTTATAATGATTGTTGTAGCATCTATAAATATTATATCAGTTTTAGTTGTTTTAATATTAGAAAGAACAAATATGATCGGAGTTTTAAAGGCTCTGGGAATCACAAACTTTTCATTACAGAAATTTTTTATCTACATNTCCTCTTATTTAATTTTTATAGGAATTATAATTGGGAATATTTTTGGTTTACTGATTCTTTTTATTCAAGAGAAANATAAAATTATTTCTCTCGATNCAAAAATATATTATGTTGATAGCGTTCCAATTTATATAGAATTATCCCACATAATCTCTTTAAACTTAATTGTTTTTTTCTTATGTGTTTTGTCGATTTTTATTCCAAGTCTATTGGTCTCAAGAATTAACCCAAAAGATTCAATTAAATTTAACTAAATAATAGCTTTTTATAGTATACATTAAATTATATTTGCAACTCAAAATGAGTTACTTCAATAATTTAACCGAATCTATAGGGAATACACCCATGGTAATATTAAATAATATTACNAAAAATCTACCATGCAGTGTCTGGGCAAAATATGAATCGTTTAACCCCGGAAATTCAGTAAAGGATAGGATTGGTTTAAATATGATTATTGAGGCGGAAAATAAAGGCCATCTTAAACCTGGAGGAACTATTATTGAAGGTACTTCTGGAAATACAGGGATGGGTCTTGCAATCGCGTCTATCTCCAGAGGTTATAAATGTATTTTTGTAACTAGTGATAAGCAATCTCAAGAAAAAGTAGATATTTTAAGAGCTTTTGGTGCTGATGTANTAGTCTGTCCAACAGATGTTGAGCCTGATGATCCCAGGTCATACTATTCTGTTTCAAAGAACTTGTCTGAAGAAACAGAAAATTCTTGGTATGTAAACCAATACGACAATTTAAGTAATAGAATGACACATTATGAATCTACTGGTCCTGAAATTTGGGATCAAACTGATGGAAAAGTTACTCATTTTGTTGTTGGAGTAGGAACCGGGGGTACCATTTCAGGTGTTGGTAAATTCTTAAAAGAAAAAAATCCAAATGTAAAAATTTGGGGTGTCGATGCTTATGGATCAGTTCTTAAAAAATATCATGAAACAGGTGTTTTTGATAAGACTGAAATCTATCCCTATGTAACTGAAGGTATCGGAGAAGATATGATTCCTAAAAATATTGATTTTGATATAATAGATGGATTCACTAAAGTTACNGATAAAGATGCAGCTGTCTTTTGTAGAGAGTTGTTAAAACAAGAAGGGATGTTTTTGGGGAATTCAGCGGGTGCGGCCATTAAAGGTGTATTACAGTTGAAGGACCAGTTTAANCCTGATGATTTAGTAGTAGTTCTCTTTCACGATCATGGGAGTCGTTATTTAAAAAAAATATACAATGATGATTGGATGCAAGAGATGGGTTACATGTAAATTAATTTTTAAAAATCTATTTTTTTTCCCATATTGTAAGCTTCATTCAAAAACTTAGCATGAAAAAATATATATTTCTTTTTTTATCACTATTTAGCTCTATAAACCTAAGTGCACAAGAAAAAGGTTTAGATCAGCGAATTGACGAGGCATTTCAACCAATCTCAGAATTCTTTAGTAAATACGTTTTTTACCCAATTGGAGATTATCCATTTGTAATTTATTTGCTTGTAGGTAGTGCATTGTTTTTTACAATTTATTTTGGGTTTCCTAACCTAAAATATTTTTGGACAGCTATTAACGTAGTAAGAGGAAAGTATGATAAACTTGAAAAAAATGATAATGATTCTAAAGATGGTGAAGTATCACACTTTCAAGCTCTTGCAACAGCCGTCTCGGGAACCGTTGGAAATGGAAATATTGCTGGTGTAGCTCTGGCTATTGCACTTGGAGGTCCAGGTGCTACTTTTTGGATGATTGTTTGTGGATTATTAGGGATGTCTACAAAATTTGTTGAGTGCACATTAGGGGTATACTACAGAGATGTTGATGAGGATGGGGTAGTTTNCGGAGGGCCTATGTATTACATAAGTAAAGGACTTAAATCAAAAGGCTTTAAAACTTTAGGTACAATTGCTGCTTCACTATTTGCCATTTTTTGCATCGGGGGTTCATTTGGTGGTGGTAACGCTGCTCAGTCAAACCAAGCTACAATAGTTATTAAAAACTTGTTCGGCTATGAATCTACTTTTGCTGGGGCAATGATAGGAATTGTTTTAGCTGCTTTGGTAGGAATAATTATTATTGGTGGTATCAAAAGAATTGCATCTGTTACCGAAAAAGTAGTTCCATTTATGGCATTGCTTTATATTTTAGCATGTATATATATATTAACTATAAACTTTTCATTTATTGATGATGCAATTGCATTAATAATTCGAGAAGCATTTAATCCTACNGCTGTTGGAGTTGGGGGAATAATTGGTGTACTAATGGTAGGTTTTCAAAGAGCTGCTTTTTCTAACGAAGCTGGAGCTGGTTCTGCATCTATAGCTCATTCAGCAGTAAAAACAAANTATGCAGCATCAGAGGGCTTAGTTGCTCTATTAGAACCTTTTATTGATACTGTAGTAATTTGTACAATGACTGCTTTAGTAATCATAACCTTTAATTCGTCCGGAGCATTTGTTTATGGAGGTGATGGAATGGGAGGAGTAATGATTGATGGCGTTATGTATGAGGGTGCAGGTATAACTCAAAAGGCATTTGCTCAGTACATTCCCGGATCTGACATATTTCTTACCATTGCTGTTGTATTGTTTGCTGTTTCTACAATGATTTCATGGTCTTATTATGGGCTTCAATCTTGGAAGTTTTTATTTGGAAGAGGAAGAGTTGCAGATTTAACATATAAATTACTCTTTTTAATGTTTGTGGTAATAGGTGCCGCGGCTAGTATGAATTCAATCTGGGCATTTTCAGATGCTATGATTTTTGCAATGGTATTTCCAAACATGATTGGACTTTACTTTTTATTCCCAATTGTAAAGGAGCAATTAAAAAAATATTTAGAAGCAATAAAAAATTAATTTTTTAACGATAAAATCTTTCGTAAGATTAATTTTAGTTTATATTTGCATCAAATTTTAAAGAAAGGAGGTTTGTAATATGCTAATAATTCCTATTAAAGACGGAGAAAATATCGACAGAGCACTAAAGCGTTTCAAGAGAAAGTTTGATAAAACTGGAACTAAGAAATCATTACAAACTAGAAAAGAATTTGTAAAACCTTCAATTAAGAGAAGAGCTGTAATTCAAAAAGCTCAGCACGTTCAAAGACTAAGAGATCAAGAAGATATTTAATTTATATCTCCATTACTAATTCATACTGATTAATAATTTATAAATTTATACTTATTTAAGGTATGGAATTCTNTTCATTTCTTGATTACCTTCAACTTGAGAAAAAATATTCTCAAAAAACTATTATTGCATATAAGAATGATTTAAAATCTTTTCAGGACTTTAACTACAGTAAATTTGACCAAAAAAATATAAAGGGAGTAAATTATTCTCAAATTAGATCTTGGATAGTTTCATTAGTTGGAGATAAAATTTCAAATACNTCCATAAATCGAAAGATTTCTTCCTTGAACAGTTATTATAAGTTTTTATTAAAAATAGGTGATATTAAAATAAATCCCTTGATTGAACACAAATCCTTAAAAACTAAATCAACTATTCAACTGCCCTTTTCTGAAACTGAAATTTCAAATGTTTTAAATCCTTTAAACTTTGATAAATCATTTGAAGGTNACAGAGACTTTCTTATTCTTGAGCTATTATACACAACTGGAATTAGAAGACAAGAGTTAATCGATTTAAAGATTCAAAATATCGATTATTCAAATAAAAGGATTAAGGTTTTAGGAAAAAGAAACAAGGAAAGATATATTCCTTTAATTAGCTCAACAATAGAGTCCATTGATAAATATTTAAAATATAGAGATGGGCTTAAAAATATTAAAAGTAATGATAAGCTTTTTTTGACATCCAAGGGTAAAAGCATATACGATAATCTAGTCTACCGTATCACTAAAAAGTATTTTTCTGGATTTTCAACTAAATCTAAAAAAAGCCCGCATATTTTAAGACATTCATTTGCTACTCATCTTTTAAATAATGGTGCCGATTTAAATTCTGTAAAAGATTTACTTGGTCATACTAGTCTTGCTGCAACGCAAGTTTACACCAATAGATCAATTGAAGAAATCAAAAAAGTTTTCAAAAAAACACACCCCAGAAATAAGGGTTAACATAAGTTTGTTTTCTGATTAAAAAAAAATATAATTTGTTTTGTTTGAAAAAATAAATATTTACATTTGCAATCCGCTTAAAGCGGGCTTTTTTTTGAAAAAAAAATGTAAGCCGATGTAGCTCAGCTGGCTAGAGCAGCTGATTTGTAATCAGCAGGTCGTGGGTTCGAGTCCCTCCATCGGCTCAGTTCTTTAAAATATTTAATTTGGGGAGATACTCAAGCGGCCAACGAGGACAGACTGTAAATCTGTTGGTTTTTACCTTCGCAGGTTCGAATCCTGCTCTCCCCACATAATAATGCGGGAGTAGCTCAGTTGGTAGAGCGTCAGCCTTCCAAGCTGAATGTCGCCGGTTCGAACCCGGTCTCCCGCTCAAAAAAATCACTAGCCGGTGTAGCTCAGTGGTAGAGCGCTTCCTTGGTAAGGAAGAGGTCCCGAGTTCAATTCTCGGCATTGGCTCAA